>JAAZIY010000449.1 GCA_012800625.1 Lentisphaerota bacterium | reverse complement strand
TCGTCCGATAAAACCGATACGTCCGATTCGTCCGATACGTCCGATTCGTCCGATTCGTCCGATCGATACGTCCGATTCGTCCGATACGTCCGATTCGTCCGATTCGTCCGATTTATAGGCCAGATCGCCACGCCCGACCCCGCCATGAACGCCCCCCCCTGGCGGTCTACCTATTACTTACAGCACTATAAAAAAAAACGCGGCTGACTTGACATGCAAACTCGATATGGTGTAGTAATGCATACCAAATAAACGAGGTGCAGTTTTGAAGACCCTTTTTTCAATTGCTTTATTGCTTTTTTCCGTTTCTGCCTATGCCCTCGTCGAGCCAGGGCAGAACATCTTGCTAAACCCGGGCTTTGAAGTCGAGCAAAATGATTTTCCCCCATATTGGACCGTCACGCTGGACAAATATGTTTTTTTCGAGGAGGGCGCCGGACCCGAGTCAAGCGGGGTCGTCATACTGCGTTCCCGCGGCAGCGAACAATTCGAGGAAAGCACGGTGCGTCAATTAGGACATGTGCTTGTGCCCGGAGAAACCTACAGGCTTGGCGCCTGGATAAAAACCAAGGATTTCCAAAGCACCCACTATGGCGTCATTGTCAGGGACACAAACTGGCGAAATGTGGAGCGGGGAATCAACGAATTGCCCGAAAATACAAATGGCTGGCAATACTTTGAAAAGGATATCAACCTGGCTGAATCGCCTGACGGAAAATATGGAGTGACTATCTTTGCCATTAATTTTTCGGGGGAACTGCATGTCGCATTGCCCAAGTTGCAAGCGATAAGCCCCAAAGCGCTGGCCGAAAGCATTGTCTCACCCGAGCTGCGGAAAAGCGAGCGCTTTCGCCTGGTGCCGTGGCGCCCGCGCCTCAACCATATTCCCAGCAGCCGGCCCGAGTTGAGCTTGCGCAACTTCGGCATGGGCAAAACGGAGATTTGCCGACAACACGATTGCATAATTAATCTCGACGCCAGACAGATTCAAAACAAGCCCCTGCAAGTTGAGGAAAACATGGTTGACCTAAGCGGAGTCAGCCTTGGAGACCACGAAATGGAGGTCATAGTAAGACGGCGACATGACAAGGAGCTGGTTTTTACCCAAATATTTCCCATCACCATCCGGGAAATTCCAGCCATTGACACTGGCGGCTATAAACGCCTGAATAACTTGGTGATCGAGCTGCTGAACGAAGAATTAAACGGAACGGAGCAAAGCCTGCATTTCGACAATCCGCGGGAAGGCTGGATTTATATGACCCTGCAAAACTGCGCAAACAGCGAAAACCTCAATGTCGAATTGGCTGAGCTGGGCACGGTGATTGACGCCGACTCGAAGCGCCTCGAGGCCTTCCGGCACCTTGGCATGGGCAGGCATGTCATCAGGCTGAAGGGAGTCAGGCCGGCATGCAAAATCATCGTGCGGGCAATCAGTGAAACCTTCAACTATCCGGCCTGTCAAGACAGCCCCGTGCCGCAACATGGCAAATATGACTGGGACTTCTTTGAAAAACATGTCTTTCCGGCTGTGACCACACTCAACAAGGGAGACATACCTGAGGACAAGTTGCCTGAATTCAAGGCGCGCGGCCTGCGTTGGCTGGCTAATCGAGGCACGCTTAATCCCGTCAGCGCCGAGGACCTGATGGCAAGGTTCGACCGCTCGCCGGGCTTAAAGCTGGAAAAGTATGACGGAATCACCTGTGACGAGCAGTTTTTTCTGCGCAATGACCTCATCTACTACACAGAGGCAATGTGGAAGTATGAAGTGCCAAAAGACCGACTGATATACACCTGGGTCAACGGCAAGCCCCTGGTACCGGGTCTGCATCACGAATTTTTAAGTGCCTGCGTTAATGTGTCCAGAGGAAGAGGACGCCTGCTTTTCGAAGCGTACAACCATGCCAAGGCGAGCGAGGCTGAGGCGCAGCGCTATCTGAACAGCAAAGTGTTGGGGAGCATGGAGAGGTTCTCGCAGTACTTCCCGGATGCGACCGCCTACACCGGCATTATTTTAGGCAATTTTAACTTGATTTCAAACTTAACCTTGAATACAGACCCCGAGGTAGACCCCAAGTATTATTTGGACATGCAAATGAACCTGCTGGCCAACAACCCCGCCTTTAAAGACTTGGCGACAGTGGGCTACTGGGGAAGCAGCTACAATGACGAGGAACTCTTCCGCTGGTCTATGCAACTGCTGTGACATTATGCGGTTGAGGGAAAAACCGCCATGCTTTCGGAAAAGTTCGGCTACAAATACCACCCCGGCCATTTGCGCAACTGCGATTTCAACGCGGGGCTGGAGCATTGGGAGGTCCAGGCGGCAGCCGCACATAGCGTGAAAAAGACATCCTTCCCCGGTTATGGCAGAAATAGCCAGAGACGCTGGGGAGCGCCGCCAAACACCGGCGATGACTTCTGCCTGCTGACACGGTGTGAAAACAAGGCCAACAGCATCAGCCAAACCGCCACAGGACTTAGCCCCGGAAAGCTTTATACCCTGCAGTTTGTTACCGCTGACTATCAAGACATGCTGCTGAAACGCTTCAATCCAAGACAGCATCAGATATCCGCGGAATTTTCAGCCGGAGCAGAGCTGCTGCCGGAACAGTGCTATGTTTATGTGGAAAACCGCTCCGACAAAAAACAACCGCGATTGGCCGGCCATGCCAGAGTCAATCTGCACTATGTCAGATTCAGAGCGCTTCAGGATTCGCTGAAAATTACCTTCAGCGACGAAAAAGCCGGCGTCGGCGAAGAACTGGCACTGAATTACATAGTGCTGAGACCATACCACCAACCCTGAGAAAAAGGAAAAACCGCAGAAAAGCAGAACATGCCTGCCTTTAACAACTAAATCGCTGCTCCTGACCGCCGCAGCAGCAGCCAGCAAGGAATAGCCCGAGGCAAAACCAGCTGACGAAATCTTCTTTCCGAACAAGGAAAGCCTGAAACAAATCCGCTCAACGGATTATACGGATGCAAATTTTATGCTTGTTTAAGTGAAGCTCACCTTTACCCGGAGTGTGCCAAATGAAAAAGTTTTTCTTCACCTTGATTGAATTACTCGTCGTCATCGCCATTATCGCCGTACTTGCCAGCATGCTGTTGCCCGCCTTGAACAAGGCCAGGGAGAAAGCGCGCACCATTTCCTGCGTCAACAACCTAAAGCAGTTTGGCCTTGTCGCCGCCCAGTATCCCAGCGAACACAACGGATATTTTCTTGGTTACAGAAACACCATAGCAAGCCTCAACAAAACCGGCTATTGGTCGGACTGGATTGCCGACTCAAATTATGCCGAGCAAAGAAAAAAAGTGACGGGCACCAAGAAGCAACCCACCTTGGAATGTTATTACATTCCCATGCTGGTTTGCCCGTCCAACCCGGCACCTCTGGCAGTAAGTCATAATTTCAACGTCATCCTAAGCTACGGCATGTTAAGCTATGTGGATGCGCTGCAGAGCAAGACTTACGAGGACGCCCAACAAAAGATAACTTTCTTAAAGAAGGAGTCACAGCTGAAAAATGCTTGTCATACCGTGGCCCTGGCCGACAACTGGATGTATTTTTATCACAATTCCGACAGTTCCGTGGACGCCGACAGCGCAGTCAACGTCAAACGATTGACCTGTCCCAGAGCCAGCATTCGCGGCTATGCAGCCCATGACGGCGGACGCAATAATTTGCATTTTGACGGACATGTCGCAAAGCTCAATAAATGTATAACCTATTCGGAAAGCCAGCAGGAAAATCTTTGGGACGCCTCCGGCCCGACTCAATTTGTTGATAGATAGACCCCGTCCAATGAGACAAAGACGGCTTGGTGTGGCTTGGTGTGGCTTAGACCCCGTCCAAAAAGCCCATAACACCGAAAAGCCGTTAGTGGCGCCCCTACAGGGCGCCGGATTCGGGGGTGGCTTTTACCCAGGGTGGCGCTCGGCTCCTGCGGAGCCTCGCTTACCCTGGGCTGCATTAGGCTGCCCCTTCGGGGCACCATGTGACTGAATCCAAGTGAAAAATTAGAATTTCGTCCAAAAGCTGCATTTTTCAGGAGAATTTGCTTTTGTGGTTAACTAACCAGGGTCAATACTACTGACAAAATCAGAATCTTCTGATGAATTGTGCCGTTGAAACGAGCCGTTTGGTCTCTTAGCACAGTTTACTATAAAATGGCGTATCTATTTGCGCCGTAGGCGCATAACCATGCTTAACCCCAGGCTTCAGCCTGGGGTGCAGGCAACCATCAAAACCGGCGCCTCGT
>JAAZIY010000448.1 GCA_012800625.1 Lentisphaerota bacterium | reverse complement strand
TGCGCCTCGATTCCTTGTGCAATATGCTTTTCTGGTGGCATGATCATTCAACATGACGTTAAAGCCATAGTCACTATACTTCCAGCCAGCTCTGCCCCAAGGGTTGGTGGGACAGTCCAAAGGCCCATTAGGCACCTCCGTAAATTTTCTATTCAAATAGCCTGGGAAGGGATGTGTGGAGTTATTACTGCACCAATATCTGGTCGATGTACCGTCTTTTATTGTAGCCGGAAAATAGTAATCGTCATAATCATCAGCGTACATACTAGCAGTCACGCCAAGCTGGCTTATCTTATTGGCGCAAGTTATGCAGCGGGCTTTGTCGCGTGCCTTGCTCAACACAGGCAAAAGCATGCTGGCCAGGATGGCAATAATGGCGATGACGACGAGCAATTCAATTAAGGTGAAAGGTTTGCGGTGGATGCTGGATACATTTGGCATGGCTAGGTACCTCCGAAATTATGGGAAACAGTTGGGCTAAGGGGAAGGACGACAGTAGGCCAGACATGAAGGGCAAAAAGGCAGCGGCATGATTTTGGACACGAAGGCAGAGCAATCTTGCCCTTGCCTCGTATCCGTCCCGTATTTATTTCACTTTGCCTGCAGCTTGTAGGCGGCGATATCTCCCGGATTTAGGTTGCCTGTGATGTCGCTGCTTTCGGCGCCGCTACGGCAGTCGATGACGCTGCCTGATTTTTTGAATTTGCCGGAGAATTCGGCTTTAGCTCTGCCCAGGTTGACAAAGACCATCAGCAGGTTGCCCTGCTGGTCACGGCGCAGGAAGGCTTCGGCTCCGCTGGTTTCAGCGGCTTCGTTTCCGGCCAGTTCGTATTGGCCGGGGGCAAAGAACTGTTCGTTTTCGGCCACGATTCTGGATACCAGGGCTTGTGCCGAGAAGCTTCTGCCGTCGAGGGTAGGGTAGTTATATACCAGAATTCCTCCGGATGCGTCACACATGGCGCGCATGAGTTCGGCGGCGCTAGTAAAAGTAGGGGGCATACGCGAGCTGACTACATATGGGTTTGCGATAACGCCCATGATCATGGGTTTAGGCTTTACGGCCTCGACGGTGGCTTTGATATCCTTGATGGGGCGCCCGTAGCCGGCGCCGCCAAAGTCCATATTAGCGGCCAGTTTTTTCCAATCCACGCCATAGATAAGCTTAGTTTGCTCGTTTTCGTAGCCGCTATAGATATAGAAATCGATATCCGGCCTGTAGTTTTTGATGCCCTTGTAGAAAACTGCGGCCATGTCGGCCATTTGCGAGGTCATGAAATCGATCCATTGTTTGCTGTATTTTGCCTTGATTTCAGTGGCGTTTAGGTTGGCGGGCAAGCCGTATTTGGCACTGAAGCGAGCCATGCAGCGCGGGCAGACGCATGAGAGATAGCCGCTGTACACCGAGCTTTCGTAGTCCCAGCAGATTATATCGCTGCTGCCTCGGCGCAGATGCCACTCCGGCAGATTTTCAGCAAACCAGGCGGCAAAGGCCTCGCCCTGCATCAGGCTGGGACAGGCGAAGTCTTTGGAGCGCTTGCCGCTCTCGAATTCCTGCAGCGCGGAGTCGTCATTTTGTTCCAGGAAGCTTTTCACTGAGAGGTTCCAGCTTGCGAAATTAATCAGGTTGAAATACTTCAGTCCCACCGAATTTTCCACGCCGGCCTCATTGTAGCCGCTGTGCAGGGCGCCGCGTAGGATTACTTCCTGCAGCGCCTTGTCGTCCATGCTGCTCAGCCAGCCGGTCCAGAGCTGGGTGTGCACTTTTTTGGGCAAGCCATTTTTTTCTTTTGGCAGTATAAAAAGCTTGCATTCATTGGGCACTTCACTCATGTTCAGCGATTCGGCGCTGGTATGGAAGAAGAGCTTGGTTTGGTATGCCTGTTTACTTTCCGGTGCTCGGATAACGAGAGCCACATAGTGGTGGGATGGTATATTTTTCACATATTTACGTTCGTTTAGGAAGCTGATGGTATAGCGCTGGTAGGTTTTGCCCTCGCGTTTCAGGCTGCCGCTTTGCTCGTAACTGAGGGGATACTCCTTATAGTATCCGCTGGCGCCTTCGAAGCTAAAGCCTTCGGGCAGCTCGAGGTGGAACTGCAAGTCGTCAGCGCTGAAGCCAGCTGGCAACATAGGGGGGAAGAGCAGCTGTTGCACATGTCCGGCCATGATGCTCAGGCCTTCCTTGGTCCAATCTGGCCAGAGGATGGAATGTTCCAGCAGCAAATTTTTGCTGTAGCCCTGCGCATCTTTTTTCCAGCCTTGGTCCACGCCGAAGCTGAAGTCGCCGACTTGGAAGCTGGCCTCGGCGGCCTTGTCGCCTTCAATGGTCAGTTTGTTCAGTCCGCTACTCAGTGGTCTGCCGGGCTTGATTTCATTGCCGTTCAGTTTCACATTGATTCCGGGTCTGGCTTTGAATTGCAGCTGACTGGAATTTGTGCGCAGTTTGATGGGAGAGCTTTGCAGCAGGGGGCGCAGGCTGCCTGGTTCGTAGCAGATGCTATTGAAGACAAACTCTCCGCCCTCGGCTATGTCAAAGCTGGCGTCTTCGGAGACGAAATTCGCCAGCTTGCCGTTTTTATTCAGGCGGTTAAGCAGCAGCATGGGCTGTCCTTTCAACGGCAGTAGGTTGGTGCCGGAGAAAAATTCTGCAGCTGTGCTGATTTCGCCTTCCTGGCCTTGTTTGGCGAAATGCAGCGGCAGCAGGTTTTCAGGCAGGTGGAAGCCCAGTGCCACGGCGCCGTAGGCACTGCTTTCGCTGCGGCTTTTCTCCACGCGACCTATCAGTATTTTTAGTTCACCGTCATATTTTGGTTTGCCGCCTATGTCCTCGAATGGTATTGCCAATTCCACGCTGTAGTATCCATGTCCCATTTCGGCGGCGGCCTTTGTATTTTCTGGGTTATACAGTTTTCTGCTGCCCCAGTAGTCCGGTTTATCTGCGGTGGCGCTAGTTAGCACTCCGTTGGCATTGATAACGAACTCGTACATTTTGCTTGTTCCCTGGCGCATAAGCAGCAGCAGAATAACGTCATCGCCGTAGCTTCCCCTCAGGTCTGGTTTTGTGAGCTTGTTGCGGAACTCATGCATGCGCTGATTTGCCGGGACAAGAGCTGACTCGTGGGCTTTGACTCCGAGGTAGAGATTATTTTCATCATAGCCCAGCTTGAAGCTGCTTTGTTCAGTGGCCAGGGCATTTTCTTGCACCAATCTGAAGGGTGTCACCTGCAATGCGGGTCGCCAGGCGATCTCGTCGAGATTACCGTCGATGCGCGGTTTTTGCATGGGGAAGGCGCTTAGCATGGCTTGTTCGAGTTTTTGTGGTGGCAGGTTTTCCAGTTCTTCGGTTTTCACCTCGCCCTTGCTGCTCCAGGCAAAGCGGTCAATGTCAACATCGATATTAGGCTCGCCGTTGATGTACAGGCTTAGCGTTTCAGTCAGCGCTGCGGCATTCAGCGGTCCGATTCTTAGCCAGTCGAACTGCTTATTTTCCAGTTTGGTCAGGGCAATTGCCTGGCTGCCAGCATACAGCGCCAGTGTCATCTTATCGCCAGTTTGGCAGCGTGCCCGTGCGTAGAGATATAGTGGTTTGCTGCTGCGCGGGGCAGGAAAATCACGCAAGGGCCTATACCAGCGCTGTCCGCTGCGATAGACGGCGGCTGCTTCGCCCCGGTCTTGTCTGGTCCAGCCGTTGCTGCCGGGGAAGTCCTCGGCCTCAAAAACCCGGGTTGGCACATCTACCTCGTAGAGTCGTGGCGTGTCGATTTTTTTCAGGCTGAGCGCCTGCAGTGTGAAGGCTTCATCCGAGAGCGCATAGACACACAATGAGAGGCTTTTGCTGCTGCTGTAATAGCTCATCTGGTGTAGGCCATTGCCTTCCAAGCTGTTTGAGCGGGCGGTGGCTGGCGCGCCAAATATGGCCAGCTGGGTCTTGCCTTTGCCCAGAACCCGGGCCTCGACCAGATAGCGACCCGGCTCGGGCAGTGGCAGGATGAATTGACTGCCGGCACCCAGGAGCAGCTTGCCCTCCCGCAAAACTGGGGCCTGGTCGCGATAGGGCTTGAACAGGGCAAAATCGCGCTCAAAGTCGGCCTGATAAATGGTGTTGCCGCATACTGTGCTCAGGACGGCAAAGGCCAAAAGCAGGAAAAAAGCTCTCATTAAGTTACCTCGCTGGATGTGATTAAGACTAAAGGCTATGATTGATGATGCTCTGTTGCTTATTATCCGGTGAAATGCTGCTGTTTGTTGGCTCAGGGATCATTGCATTTCGTCCAGGTGATGTTGTCCAGGTTATACTGGAACCAGGGGCAGGTGTAATACCTGGTCTTGACTTTGGTATAGTCCAGCTCCTGCACATGGCCGTCAAGCTGCACCATATTGGCCATTTTGCCGTGGCGGTAATGCCAGGGATAGTTGGTTTGTGGGGAAAAGGGCGGTCCGTTGCCATAGGCGTTAAGAGTGGAGGCAAAGTACTGGTCCGGGGACTCGGGATGAAAAATCTTTAAAAAGCTGCTTGGCGCCGAGTCGGCAAAGATGGTAGTGCGCGCCGGGTAGCGCAGATATTTGGAGCTCATGGTCTGAACCGTGCCGTCTTGGTAGCCGAAAACGTAAAAGCTGATACCGTAGTTGATGTTGGCATGACTGAAGCCCCAGTAGTCAATGGAAGGGCATTTGGTGATGTTCCTAGTGATGTAGCCATCATCCTCGAAAACCTGCATATAGGTCTTGCCATCGCGCATTAGCTTGTTCTGCGGTGTGCAGGCCCAGTCGTCGTTATCAACCGTATATTGGATAAAGCCAACTCCATACTGACGCAGATTGTTCTTGCATTGAACCGAGCGCGCACGCTCACTGGCTTTACTTAAGGCCGGCAACAGCATCGAGGCAAGTATGGCAATGATCGCGATGACGACGAGCAACTCTATTAAAGTGAATGGCTTGCGACTGAAATGAGA
>JAAZIY010000447.1 GCA_012800625.1 Lentisphaerota bacterium | reverse complement strand
TCGTCCGATTCGTCCGATTCGTCCGATTCGTCCGATTCGTCCGATTCGTCCGATTCGTCCGATTCGTCCGATTCGTCCGCTGCCCCAATACCCTTTCCCCGCCAGTTTTTCAAAATATTTTCTCCAAAGATTGGAAAAGCCATTCTTTGCCGTCCTATATATGAATGTAGTCATTGATTTGCATTGACAATCCAGGACTTCGGCATTAGAGTAAGTCCGGTAAGGCTATAGGCTTTCAGGTCTATATTGAATTTCAATGCGTTGTCCTGGTTTTGTTGTTAAGCTGATCACAGAAAGGAGAATCTGATGTCGGAAAGAGTATTTTGGCAAAGGAAGCTAGCGGCACTTTTACACGATCCGCCGGACAAGTGTCTGCAAATTTTCAGGCATGAGGATGCGGCGAAGTCATTTCAGACTGCGGCTGAGCTTAGCCTGGACGAGGCTGATTGGAAGCTGGTTCGAGCTGCCGATCATTTCACCGCCGCGTCTGACCGTTTTGTCTTTCCGCAGCGCTACTGCGCCACGAGCTACAGTCAGGTGTCCAAGGCGGCTTTTATTCATCCCATGTCCTCAGTCCAAGCAGAAATAGATACTGCCAAGCTAGTAGCGCGCAAGGGGGAGCTGCACGGCATTTTGCAGTCTGCGGTCAACGCCATAGGAACCAGTGATCCCAAGGTGGCGCATTTTCTTTATTGGCGGCGTTGGCTGGAGAATGCGGTTACCAGCGATGCCTCCTACAGTTCGCAGATAGCCCTGCTTCCGGCTGACACCCGCATTCCTGACCACAGCATCTGGGTGCATAACGCCATGGCCTCGGCCTTGAGCGGCTGCGCCGAACAGGGCCGGCTGCGTCCGGCTCTACTGCTTTTTCAGCTGGGTGGCGTGCAGGAGTTTATCTCGCAGGCGCGCAGCACCAGAGACCTGTGGAGCGGCTCCTATCTGCTTTCCTGGCTGATGGCCCATGCCATGAAGGCAATTAGCGATGAACTAGGCCCGGATGCTATGGTTTTCCCTAATCTGCGCGGCAACGGCATTTTTGACGCTTTGCACAAGGACAGCCATTATGCCGTGCAATACAAGGGCAAAGGGGACAGGATGGAATCACTGTGGGAAAGAATCCTGGCTGATAAACGCCACTATGCCGCTCAGAGTGGCGGTCAAAAGGCCGATGCGGCGGCACAGTGGCTTTTAACCCCCACTTTGCCTAATAAGTTCTTGGCTCTGGTTCCGGAGAGCCGCGCCGAGGAACTGGCCGCTATGGCGGCTGAAAGCCTCAAGGCGGAGCTGCAGCGCATAGGCGACGCGGTCTGGACTTGGCTGGAGCAGCAGGGTGTCGAGGCCGGCTGCCAGGGCTTGGAGCACTGGCGGCAGCGCTGGCAAGCACAGATAAAGGCCTTCCCGCAGTGCAGCTGGGCGGTGCAGGGCTGGCTCTCTCGGGAGGAATGCCTAGAGCAGGCCGCCAGACTGCCCGCCAAGCAAGCTAAAGACAAGGATGGCAGCCCGCTGGAAAATCTACAGAAGACCCTGCTTTTCGCCGAACAGTGGCTGCCCTTCGAGCAGCGGGACAAGCGCTTTTATGAGGACGAGCAGACAAAAGAGCGCTTGAATAATCCCGGAGTGCTCTGGTCTTTGCACTATGCGCTTCTGGACGCGAAGCTGGCCGCCCGGCGCAACTGCAACAATTTTAGCGCCTGGGAAAATCCCTGGCCGGAAGCCAGTGTGAAGGATTCGCTTTCCGGCAAAGAGGAGATCATCGGCGACGAGCAGTTCTGGCAGTATCTGCACAGCAGGCACCCAGAGCTGTTCTCGCTGCGCCGGGAAGCGGATGAGGAAACGGATGAGGCTAGCGAAGCCGATGAGGCCGGCGAGTCTTCACGGGGGCATAGATACGGTGCCATGAACCTGATCAAAAGACTGTGGTGCAGGGACAAGGAGATACCTTACCTGCGTGAGGCCCTGGGCTTGAACCCCAGGCAGTTTGGCGAGTCCTTGGGTTTTGACTCGGTGGAGGACATAGCCAAAAACAATCGCCATCAGGGAAGCTATGTGGCCATTATCGCCATGGACGGCGATGAGATGGGCAAGTGGATTTCAGGCGAAAAACTGCCTGCTTTCCTGGATCAGCTTTCAGACCCGGCCTGCCAGCATCTCAAAGCCATACTGGAAAAAGCGGAGGCAGTCAATCTGCGTCGGCTTCTGACTCCCTCCTATCACTTGCAGCTTAGCGAGGCTCTGGCCAATTTTGCCACTTGGGTGGCCAGGCCGTTGGTGGAACACTACTGCGGGCAGCTAATCTATGCCGGCGGCGATGATGTGCTGGCCATGCTGCCAGCCGACCGCGCCCTAGACTGCGCCAAGGCGCTGCGTCAGCTGTTTCGCGGTGAGGAGCCTGAGGAGATGAGCCAGATGCCGCTGAATGCCGACCCTGAAGGCAACTTCGTCCGGGCCAATGCCGGCTATCCGCTGATGATGCCCGGAAGCAAATGCGATGTCTCTTTGGGTATGGCCATAGGGCATTACAAGGCGCCGCTGCAAACGCTGGTGAAAGAGGCCAAGCTGGCTGAAGGACGGGCAAAAAAGGAGTATGGCCGCTCTGCACTGGCCTTTTCGCTCTATAAACGCTCCGGTGAAATTCTGCAGTGGGGCTGCAACTGGAACAGCGCGGCGCTGCCCCTGATGCAAAAACTCGAGGAGATGAGCCTGCAGCCGCTAGCCGAACCGGGGCTGGAGCCACCCCCGCCCAGGCTCTCAGGGCGCTTCCCTTATGCCCTGGCCGCGCTACTGCAGTCTTATCGGCTGCATAAAACCCCCGATATAGGCCTTGATGAGCTGGCCGACATCATTTGGCGGGACAGCAAGCTGGTCTTGAGCAGGCAAAGCAGCAAGGAGGCCCGCGAAGAAAAAACAGCGCTGGCCGAGCTGGGCGAGCAGATACAAAGCTGGCTGCATGAATGCAAAAATACACAGGCCAACCCAGACAAAAAGCGTGAAAGCCTAGCCTTGGCTGATTTTATACAGCCGTTTTTGACCCAGAGCTTTATTAGCCGCAAACTGGAGGGATGATGAAGAACCATAAACTACAATTAATGCCGCGCGACTTGCTTTTCCTGCGCGATGCCCGCCCCATGTCGGCCTCTGACGCTGGCTGCGGAGCCAACTGGCCGCGCCCAGACCAGCTGTGGAATGCGCTTATACATCTTTTCCACCGGCTTTGGCCGGAGCGCCAAGCCTGGGAAGGACTGGAGCACAGAAAAAACGAGCGCGAAATCCAGGGCCTCAGGCATAGCTCAGACCGCTTTGGCGCCTTGAAAAGCTGCGGCCCCTTTCCTTTGTTTCAGGGCCAGGCTTATTTTCCCTGCCCCTTGGACTTGACGCGCTGTGAGGATGACGGCCTTTTATACCCCATGCGCCTGCATGATAACCGACGCACTGATTTGGCCGCGCAGCTGCCCTATAGCCTGGCGGCAAGCGTGCGAAGCAAAAGCAGCTTGCCGCAGTGGCTCTCGCAGGATGAATATGAGCGCTACTTGAGCGGACAGAGCTTCAGGGTCAAGCATGAACCGCTTTACGATGTGGAGCGCAATGTGGGCAATGCCATAGACCCTGAGAGCGGCGGGGTCATCGAGGGCAGGCTGTATCAGGCCGAGTACCTGCGTCTGCGCGCAGATGTGGCTTTGGCCTTTGAGGTTTCCTGCCAAATCAAGCCCAAGGGCGCGGGACCACGGGAGCTGCAAGATGTTTTTGACAAGCTCAACCTGCCAAAAAACCTGATTATAGGCGGACAGCAGGGAATCGCTGAGCTGCATCAGGCAGACTGGCAACTGCCGGGACTTAAAATGCCCTCCCGCCAAGAGCTGACCGCACCATTCCGTCTGCGCTGGACCTTGCTCAGCCCGGCACTGTTTCTAGCCCTGCCGGCAAATGAAAAGAACCCACAGGGCCATCCCGGCGGCTGGCTGCCTAGCTGGATAAACCCGCAGGACGGCAGCGTACAGCTGCCCAAACCGAGTCAGGATGAGGCCCGGCGCCCCGACGAAAATAGACGGCAGTGGCGACAGCGCCGCAGCCTTGCCGCCAAGATAGGCGCCAGAATGATCGCCTGCCGAGTGGGCAAACCGCTCTACTTCTCAGGCTGGGACCTGCATCAGAAAAGCGCCTGCGGGCAAATGCTGGGCCAGGGACCCAAGCCGACTGTGGCGGCGCTGCCCCCAGGATCGGCTTTTGTCTTCGAATGCGACAACGCCGATGAGCTGCTGGCGCTCTGGCAGACCTTGAACGCCAGAGAAAGCGGAGAGGCGGAATTGCAGCGCCGCTCCAGCGCCTTCGGCGAAAAAGGCTTTGGCATAGGACTGTGCAGCTTGTTTAATGAATGAAAAACGGAGTAACCTAGATAACACAGAGACTAACAGCGGCCTTTAAACCCGCAAAACAAAAACAGGAGTAGAAAATGCAAGAACAAATCATGTCCATCTTCACCAGAACCCCATTGCACGTGGGAGCAGGAAGCTCAGTGGGTGCCGTGGACCAGCCAGTGGTCAGAGAAAGACACACCGAATACCCGGTGATTCCGGGCTCCAGTCTGAAAGGTGTTCTTTCAAGCCTGTGGTACGATTCTGAAAACATGGGTAAAAACAACAAGCGTCTCAAGGAAAGCGCTGCTGAATTACTGTTTGGTCGCGACGGCGACGACAAAAACGCGAAGGCTGGCAGTCTGCTCGTCGGCGAGGGCAAGCTGTTGGCTTTTCCGGTCCGTTCAGCTAAAAACGCCTTTGCTTGGTGCACCTGTCCTTTGGTACTAGCCAGAGCCAAGCGTGACATGAAACTGGCCTTTGATATTCCTAAGCTTGCAAGTCCGGATGAGTGCATTGCCTCACCTAAGCTGCTGTTGAAGCAGTCCCAGATTGTACTTGAGGAGTACATTTTGAAAAGCGTTGCCGAGCCGGAGGCCGCCCTGGTTACAGCTTTACAGGAGATATCTGCTGACATAGCCTGGCAGACTGAGCTGGCCGAACACCTGGTTGTCATTTCCAATGAAATGTTCAGCTACTTTGCCGAGCACGCCTGCGAGATTGCACAACATGTGAAAATCGTTGTGGAGACCGGGGTGGCTCAGGCAGGAGCTTTATTCAACCAGGTGAACGTGCCTTCGGAAACCATGTTTTATAGCATAATGCATTGCACAGTGCCAGAAGCGGCGGATTTGCTCGCCGCCAAGCTGGAAGAGAACGACCAGGTTTTGCAGATTGGCGCTGATGCCGGCTCCGGTTTGGGTTGGTGTTCGGTAAAACTGTCATCGAAGGGAAACAATTAAAGGAGGAAGGCTATGATTAACATGGAACAGATACGCTCCAGAAATGCTCTGTTGGCCATCAAGTCCTGCCCTGGTGCATTCACCGGTGCCAACGAAGGCGCGATTGTCAAAAAGGTGCCGACCATGATACAGCAAAACGGTTTGATTGCCGCTTTGGCTTTCGCTTTGGAAGACCAGAAAAAGGCAGAGAACTCCAAGCGCGGAGACTCTGGGTATGCTTTGGTTTTTGCCGCCGTTTTTCAGCATTTGAAATGTGCACAGGTCGGGTTTTGCCCGGCAGAGATCTCAAAATTATCTGATTTTGCCAATTGGCTGGTTGCTGAGGAGCGCAGTTCTGCGGAACTGCGGCTGCTCACCAAGGAGGCCTTGGCATATATGAACTTGTTCCGGCGCTATGCTTGAAAAAGGAGTCGCATATGTATAAAACATGCAATAAGGCAATTCTGGATTTGCTGGGTGACGACTTTAGCGCCTGCGAGTCTCCCTCCTTGCGTTTGGAGAAATTCCTCAATCTCAGCATGAGCGACTCGGGCAGCCGCAATTCGGAGGTTAAGCACATTGTACAGTGCCACAACAAATTCAGGTCGGAGCCTGTAGTAAGAAAATACGCCAAAGCACGGCAGCTGGTAGCTCGCTTGGAAGCCAACCTGATAATCAATCAGAGCGGCGGGGTTTTGGAAAATGCCGGCATCTGCCTGCATCCCTTGCGCGGCTACCCCTATATACCGGGCAGTTCAATCCGGGGAGTGGCCTTGCAGGCCGCCTGGCTGCAATGGCAGCAAGAAAAAAGCGAGGAGCTGGCCCTGCGTATTGCCGATGTTTTTGGCTTTCCTACCCAAAAGCCAGAACTTGATCTGCTTATCAAGCAGGCGCAGCAGGATAAAGAACTAAAGGCGCTGGCTTCAAAGCTGTCGTTTCTACCAGCCATGGCCATAGGCCGCAGAGGCGAAATTTTATTGCAGAGCGATATTTGCACGCCGCATCATAGAGATTATTACGATGAAAAAAGCGAATTCGCCTTTGACAATGAAGACCCGGTGCCGCTGGCTTTCCCCACAGTGAAGGAAGGCACGCATTTTCTGTTTAGAATCATGCCCTTGCCAAGGGCGGATGAGCAATGCATCGAGGACGCCGAGAATTTTCTGGTTCTGGGCTTGACCGAGCTGGGCCTGGGGGCGAAAACCAATGCCGGCTATGGCTGGTTTTATTTTTGCAAAGAATACAGTGCTGACTTTATGCAGCGCCTGACTGAGGAAAAGCAAAGACAGGCTGCGGCCAAGCTGGAAGCGGAAAAACAACAGGCAAAGGCTGAAGAACAGCGCAGGCTAGAACAGCAACGCGCTGAAGAAAACATAAATGAGAAGGCCAGGCTGGCGGCAATGAGTGAGGGGGAACGCGAGGATGAACGCCTGTCACAGCTGGACGAACAGAGATTTCAATATGAGCTGGGTAGGCTGGCCTTGAAGAAGGATCCCTTGAACAAGGAGCAAAAAAATGCTTTGCTGCGTGCTCTCAAGGGACCCAGAAAACAAATGTGGCTTGATATGAAAAGCTGGAAAAAGGGCTTTAACAAGCAAAACTGGCCGCATATCTGCAAAGTTATCTACGCTCTTAACAAAGAGTTTTTTCCTGGGGAGAAAATGCCATGAGTGAATACTGTGTGAGATTAGGGTTGATCAGTCCTTGTTTTTGCGCCGGGGCGAATCAACAGGAGGCAGAGCTACGTGTGCCTTCTTTGCGCGGTCAGCTGCGCTGGTGGTTCCGCGTGCTGGGCGGCAGTCGCCAGCAGGAGCTGGAGCTGTTTGGCGGGCAAGGCAGGGAGGAAGGCGAACAGAAGCAGCGCCAACCGCATGCCAGTAAAGTAAGGCTGCGCATTAGCGACAAGAATAATAGTTATGGGAATGCCGCCGACTTGCCGGCCAACTCTAACCAAGCCCTAGGCTATCTTTTGCATTTCGCCCGAGTTTCCGGCAATGACGCAGGGATCAAGCGCTTTGAAAAAGGCGGCTGGCTTGCGCCTGGCAGCACCTTTACTTTGCAGGCCTCAATTTTGCGTCAAATTCATGACCAGGCAGACCTGGCACTTTTTAAGCAGGCCTGGCATTGCCTGGTTAACCTGGGCAGCGTTGGTTTGCGTCAAACCAGAGGCATGGGGGCTTGGGGACTGGAAGAGGCTCCCAGCCTGGCTGACTTTAAGGCGGGTTGCAGCCAACATTGTCCGAACCTGGATATCTGGTACATTGAGAAAGACGGACGTCCCGCTTTTAGCGGAAGCAATGATTGGCGGGCGGCTTTGCGCAACTTGGAAGCCAGCCTGGGTTGGCTGCGCCAAAATGGCTACTCAGCCGGGCAAAAAGGCGACAATCCAACTCCGCTGGGCAAGTCCGGCGGTGGGCGGCAGGCCTCTGCGTTGCACCTGCGCCCGGTCAAGCTGCAAGAGGGGCTTTTGCCGCTGTTGTTTTATACTCCCTCAGTGCTTGAAAATAAAGAGGCTGAGGGGAGCTTTGAGGGATTTCTCACGGATATGAGATTCAAAACTCCCTATCGCCAGAAAGTCAAAGACCAGGCTGATGACAATCGCGAAGAACTAGTTTTGCGCCGACTATAGATTTTACACACAGCCATTTCATCGGCATTTAAAAACTGCATTTTCAGCCTGAATTCACGCAAGTTTTAGGTGAATACGACTTCGTGTGCTTTTGTGTCTCTTCGTGTCCTCCCCCTTCGTGTACTTTTGCGGTTCAAGGGCTTTTTGGACGCGGTCTATGTGTAGGCACTACAATGCATCTGGGCTGATTTTTGTTGTTCTTATGGATGGCTCTGTGGTATTTTCACTTTTGGCTTAAGGTTTTAATGAATTTGCTTTCAAATCAAGTACGACCCGGTCTTTTATTAGGCAACAGCTTTCCTTTTAGCCTGATACGCAGGCCGGTTAGGGTTTTTCCTTTCGGGCTTGATTCTTTTGCTGCGGTTTTAGCTCGGCATCGGGTTTTGTCTTTTTGGGGGCATGCCAACACCTTGGCTCTGGCCGGGGAGCTTTTGGGCTGCGATTTGACTCCGCCGCTAGAGCGCCCGGCTCTGCGTCTTTCCGCGAACGCCTTGCCTTACTATCTGGGCGAGGAGTTTACGCGTTGCTGGATTTTGTCGCCGGACTACAAGGAGGATTTTCGCCCGCAGATAGGCCAGGAGATTGGAGTTGACATGATCCTGGGCTGGCAGCTGCTTTGCCTGGAATGGCAGTAACGACAAAAAACGGCGCTGTCTTGCTGCCCAACATCTTGAAGTTGTGTTAAAGTATGCTTATGGCTGAAATCAACTTTCTTCGGGAGATGCTTTGATGCAAGACTATGAGTTTGAGCGCTGGTTTAGATTATTGCGCTTTGCTAATCATTACGGCTTTGGCAGTCTTTGGTGGCTGGATGAGGAGTATCTCAAGCAGAGCTATCCTGGCTATGATCAGAATAGCCAGCGCCAGGGGCATCCGGGGCTGAGCTTGAGAAAAGGCGAGCTGAAACGGCTTGATGATGTGATACCAATGTTGATAGGCAGTAGCCGGAAGCGCGGCCCGGCCTTTGAGGTCAGCGACGTGGTGAATGAACAACCTACATATTTTAGGGCGCTGCGCCCGCTGCAGGTGCTGCCAAAGGATTTTCTTGCAAAAGAGGGCGGAGAGCCGGCGCTGCAGCGCAATGTGCGTAAACCCAAGCTGAACCCCGCAGAGAAAGAAAAGTTAAAGAAATTTATTTTTAGGTGGAGCCATCAGATATGAAGCACGAGGCTGAAAAATTCACCCCGGAGCAGGAGCTGGAGGCCTGGGGAGCATGGAAGGAAATTTGCTTTGTGGACGGCTGCCCGCCAGCACAGACCGCCTATCTGCGCCGACGGCTGCTGCATAAAATGCACCGGGAATTGCGTGGCTACGCGGCGTATCATGACAGAAAAGGGCTGCTCTGCGATGATGAGCTGGTGATTGAGTTCGATTTGTATATGGCGTACAAGGATGGGCTGACAGACCCGAAAGAGAGTATGCCGCGCCGCAACTTTACTCAATACAAAGACCGACTCTGGCAGCAGATGGAGGACAGCCAAGACCCACCCATGCAGGTGCTTAATGGCAAGCTGCTGGGACCAAAAGGCATGATTAGGGATGTGCTGCGCGTAGTGTTGCGCAAGCACTATGATCTGCGACCTGAAAGTAAACTGGGCGAAGAAATGCAGGCGGGCAAGCGCTTTCTGCACAGAGCCCTGAATCTGCAGGACAGGATTAGCACAGAGGCGGGGCAAGAGGGGAGCTGGGAAACGCTGCTGGAAGCGGACCAGGCAGATCCGGCGCTGCGCTCAGAGACCCTGCAAAAAGAACTGCAGCTGGCACTGGAGGCTGTGTTAGCGGATTTTGAGGACTCGCATTGCCTGCTGCTGTATGCCAATCTGCAGCAAGTCAGCCTGGCTGATGAGGCGGTCTGCGAAGCCTTGGACTGCGCTAAATCTACTTGCTACAATTTATTTGAGCAGGCAAAAGATAAGCTGCAGGTCTGGCGCAGAGAGAATCCGAGGGCTGGCGGGCAATGCGACTTTGAGTTGTTTGAACTGCTGACAACTCTGCTGAAAAAAAGACTGCAGGACTCCGATCAGGCTAAAATCAGGAGCTTCGCCTTAATTTAGGCTAAAACCTTTGCGTCAGCTTAAAAACTTCGTGTGATTTGGTGTGACTTCGTGTCTCTTCGTGCCCTCCCCCTTCGTGGGACTTTGTGTCCAACTAGCTTTCTGGACGCGCTCTGACTGCGCACGGCGTTGGAAAATTCTTCGATTGCCTGCTTATATATAGAGGACGCTGTCCTTCACTGTCAAG
>JAAZIY010000446.1 GCA_012800625.1 Lentisphaerota bacterium | reverse complement strand
TTTTCGCCGCCTACTATGATCATGTCCTTCTTGCGTCCCTTGATGAAAAAGTAGCCATCTTCGTCGCGGCTGGCCAGGTCGCCGGTTCTAAACCAGCTGCGCCCGCGCAACTCGAGCAGGGACTCCTCGAACAGGCCCGGCTTGTTCCAGTAGCCGATGATAACATTTTCACGGGCGAAAAGCAGCTCGCCGACCTCGTCTGCGGCGCATTCCTGCATTTGCTCGTTGACAATCAGGGCGCTGACGAAGGGCAGCAGCTGGCCGATGGAATCGGGGCGCTCTTCGACGGCTTCGCCCGGCAGCAGATGCGTGGCGCTGATGGTCTCGGTCAGGCCGAAGAAATTATGCAGCTCGGCCTGCGGCAGTAGTTTTTGCAGTGCGCGCAGGGTTTTCACCGGCATCGAGGAGCCGGCGTAGCCCACTACCCGCAGGCTCTGCAAGTTGTATTTCTCTTTGTTCGGCAGCGCCACTATGCGCTGCAGTACGGTGGGCACGCTGAGCAGTGTGCTGATGCGGTGCTTTTCCACCAGGCCGAGCAGCTCTTCGGCCTGGGTGGCTGCGCTGATCACCAAGGGGGCCTTCTGCCAGGCCCCCACCGGCAGCGAGCTGTAAAGCGCAGTGCAGTGAAACATGGGGTTGATAAGCAGATGCACGTCGTCAGGCTTGAAATTCTGCGCTTTGATGGTAGTCATGCAGTTGAAGACCAGGTCGCCATGCAGCATAAGCGCTCCCTTGGGAGCGGCAGTGGTGCCGGAGGTGTGCATGATAATGGCCGGAGTGGCCGCGGAAATCTGCGGCCTGGGGCAGTACCCGCCAGGCTCATATAGAGACTGGAAGCTCTGAGGACCGCTTTTTTCATCAAGAAATACCAGGGGCAGGGAGGGGAATCGCTCTTTGGCCAAAAGCGCCTCCCTGGCCTCGGCACTACTTTTGACAACCAGCAGGTTGGGCCGCACATTGGCATATATCTCTTCCAGGCTGTCTCGCTTCAGCCAGGGATTAATGGGGACGATGATGCCGCCTATTTTCATCATGGCCCAGTAAAGCAGAAAGTACTCCAGGCAGTTGGGCAGGCAGACGGCAAGCTTGGGATTGGGGATTTGGCAGAGGCGGCTGATACCGGCGCCCAGCGCTTCGGCGAGCTGGTCGGCCTCGGCAAAGCTCAGGCGGCGCTCGCCGCAGAGCGCCGCCGGCTTCTGCGGCGCAAAAGCCACGGCTTCATCCCAGAAATCGCGCAGATTCTCGATGCGCGCCGAGGGACCCGGCCCCGGAGCCTGCCCCAGGATTTGACTGAATAAGTCCAGCAGGTCTGCGGCAATGCGCCGGTTGCCCAGTTCGTTGGGGTGATTGCGGTCGCTCCAGCAGCAGCGGTCGTTGATAATGCTGCTTTGATGATTGGATACATAATATGCCCCGTGCTTGGCGGCGATTTGCTCTTCCAGGGCGCTAAAAGCCTCCGAACGCTCGTCAGCTGCACGGATTTTGGTGCACATTTTTCCGGTCAAAGGATCACGCCATTTGCCGAAGACCCCCAGCACCAGGCACTTGGCCCCGGTTCGGCAGGCGCGTTCCAGCATATGGTCCAGGTCCGCCGCCCATTGCTGATAGGGGCGCTGTGCGCGCCACCAGTCATTGGCGCCGAACTGCAGCACCAGCAACTCGGGCTGCAAGTCCAGCGCCTCTTTCTGCAGGAGCTGGCGCGCCTCCTCCAGTGTGCAGCCGTCTACGGCTCGGTTGATGAAGTCGTGAGCGGGAAAACGGGTCGCCAACAGGTCGCTGACCCTAGCCCCGGGGCCGCCGCACTTGCTTAGGCTGTCACCAAAAAAAACTATCTTCATGAAAAATTATTCCGGCTGGTACGATTTACTTTGCGTTCGCCTTGCACCAGGTTAATATAAGTATTTGGGCAGATAATGCAATATGGACTTATCCGCGGTTATAGTATGAGTTTTACACCAAACAACGCTGTTTTTTTGCTGGAATTCCAGTTTTTCTCTGAGATTCAGTCCATTTGGTGCCCCGAAGGGGCAGCCTAATAAAGCCCAGGGTAAGCGAGGCTCC
>JAAZIY010000445.1 GCA_012800625.1 Lentisphaerota bacterium | reverse complement strand
GCCTGTAGGTCGGCAAACGCCTCAACTGCAGTATATGCTCCTGCAGTAGACTGGCGTCAAAAAGTATGTTGTAATGCCAGAAGCTGGACATTTCCTTGTAGCGGTGCACCGAGCCGGCTGGGAAGAAAAGCACATTGCCGCCGCTCAGGAGAGTGCATCCCCGGCTGGTTTCGTTGCTGGCATGGCCGCTGCAAACCAGCACCAGCTCGTGAAAATCCTTGTGCCGGTGTCAGGGGGCCATGCTGCTTTTATATTCGTGCATCCAAATCCGCAGCGGCAGCTTCGGGTTCTTGAAAAAATTCTTGGCTAAAAGATCATAGGTGTCGTGCTGAGACATCGGCAAGCTCCCTGATTTGCTTTTTAGCGGTCGATTGAGTTCTGCATTCTTATTTCAGACTAGCAGCTTTGATGTATAGAAAATGTTATTTTTATCAAATTATGCTAGTGATTTGACAAATCGTTATAGATATGCAATGAAAACCAATGTATAATATAGCGTTGAAGTTGAACAAATCTTTTTTCGATGCTTATCAGGAGCCTTCATGCGCCTATCCGATCCGAACAGTGATATTCTGGCGGTTCAGCTTTGCTTGGACAGCCTGCTGGCCTCTCCAGTCGTAACCATGAGCACAGCCCCGCTGTTTTCTTGGAAAATGCAGCCTGACAGCAAGGCTTTATCGCAAAGTGCTTATCAGATAGAGGCAGGCGCCAGCCCGGAATTGCTGGAAAATGGCGAGCTGCTCTGGGATAGCGGTAGGCAGGAGAATTCGCAGAGCCTGTATATTCCCTGGGGCGGCACCGCCTTGCAGTCCCGACAGGAGGTATTCTGGCGTGTGCGTCTTTGGGATGAGTTGGGTCGCCCCGGTCCCTACAGTGAAATTGCCAGCTTCAGAGTGGGCCTGCTGGAAAATGCCGATTGGCAGGCCAGCTGGGTATATTATGAGGGCAACAACAGCAGCCATTCGGCTCCATGTCCCTACTTTCGCCGAGATTTCAGTGTACGTGCCGGCTTGCGCAAAGCCATTCTTTACATCAGTGCCCGCGGCTTGTTTGCCGCCAGTCTCAACGGAGATAAAATCGGCAACGATGAATTTGTGCCGGGCTGGACCGACTACGCCCAGCAGCTGCAGTATATGTGCTACGACCTGAGCGGCTCATTGCCGGAGGGCGACAATGCACTGGGAGTGATACTTGGCGACGGCTGGTACTCGGGCTACCTGATGGGGCGGCAGGGCGAGCATATCTCCAAATACCGCAATCATTACGGGCAGTACCCGGAGCTGCTCCTTCAATTGGAGCTCGAATACGAGGATGGCGGGCGCGAAAGCCTGCTCTCCGACCAGTCCTGGAAATGCCGCAGTGGCCCCATCTTATATTCCGATATCTACGACGGCGAGATGTATGACGCACGCTTGGAAATGCCGGGCTGGAACCGTCCCGGCTTCGATGACAGTGACTGGCGGCAAGCCAGCCTAGGCGAAAGAGCCAGCCACACTAAGGCCGCCCTGGTGGCCAAATCCTGCCCGCCGGTGCGGCAAATCGAGGAGCTTAAGCCGCTGAAATACCTGAATCCCAAGCAGGATGTGCACATCTGGGACTTTGGCCAAAACATCAGCGGCAAGTTGCGCATCAAGGTCAAAGGCCATCGTGGGCGGCTATACACCTGCAAATTCGCCGAGATGCTCTATCCGGACGGCACGCTCTACAATCAAAACTACCGCAGCGCGCTGTCCACGGACTATTACTACTGCGCTGGACCAGCCGAGAAGACCGTGGTCTGGGAGCCGCTGTTCACCTTCCATGGCTTTAGATATGTGCAGCTTGACGGTATCGCCTTCTCCGGCTTCAGCCCCGAAGACGTGGAATTGTGCGCCGTAGCTCTGCACAGCGACCTGGAGGAGACCAGCAGTTTTCACTGCGGACACGCGGCCCTGGAGCGCCTGTTCCAGAATATTCGCTGGGGGCAGAAGGGCAATTTCCTCGAAATACCCACAGACTGCCCGCAGCGGGATGAGCGTCTGGGTTGGACCGGGGACGCCCATGTCTTCTGTGTGGCAGCCAGCATCAATATGAATATAGCCGCCTTTATGCGCAAATGGTTGCGCGATCTGCGCGAGGCCCAACGCGAGGACGGCGCTGGCCCCAGTGTCGCCCCCGATGTGCTGAAGCTCACCTATGCCGCCGCCGTCTGGGCTGACGCCATTATCGCCTGCCCCTGGATTGTGTATCAGCGCTTTGGCAATATTCAGATACTGCAGGAAAACTATGTGGCCATGCAAAAGTGGCTTCAGTATCAGATTGACAGCAGCGAGCAGCTTATCCGCCCGAAAACCGCCTATGGCGACTGGCTGGCTCCAGAGCCAATAGAAACGCCCAGCGAGCTGATAGGCACTGCCATGCTGGCCTACGGCTGCCAGACCCTGGGCAAATGCGCCAGAATACTGCAGAAGCCGGAAGACGCCAACAGGTATGAGCAGCTGTTCCAGCAGGTGCGAAAAGCCTTCCAGGGGCGTTTTCTCGACGAAGCGCAACTGCTCAGGCCCCGCACCCAGACCGCCTGCGTCATGGCTCTGCACTTCGGACTTTTGGATGCCAGGCAGGTTAGGGCCAACCGCGAGCTGCTTGCTGACCTGATAGTGTGCAACGGCAAGCGCCTTAGCACCGGCTTCGTCGGCACCGCCTGGCTTTTGCAGACCCTTAGCGAGCAGGGGATGCACGAGCTGGCCTGGGACCTTATGCTGCAGGAGGAGCTTCCCTCCTGGCTTTACTCGGTCAAGCAGGGAGCCACCACGGTCTGGGAGCGCTGGGACTCCTACAGCCACGAGAAGGGCTTTGGCAAAGTCACCATGAACTCATTCAACCATTATGCCTACGGAGCCGTGCTCGAATGGCTGTCCGCCAAGGCCGGCGGCATAGACTACCAGCAGAGCCAGCCCGGCGGACGCCGGCTGCTCTTCGCCGTGCAGCCCGACCCCCGCCTGGGCTGGGCGCAGTTCAGCCTGCAAACCCCATACGGAAAAGCAGAAAGCAGCTGGAAGCTGGAGCAAAACCGCTTCCAATGGCAGGTCACTGTGCCGCCCAACTGCCAGGCCTTGCTCAAGCTGCCCAAATTGCCGCTGCAAAAGCTGTTTATGAACGGCGAAGAAAGACCCCTGCAGGAAGAGTCGTTCAACTTGAACGCCGGCAACTGGCATTTTCTGTTGCAACTCAGTCCGTCCAGTGTCAACCCCGCTTCGTCTGTTTTGTCAGCAGCAGCACAAGGTGATTGACAAAAAACTTTTGGGGCTTTTGGAACGAGAGAAGGGAGTACACATGGTTATGCTCATACAGTGCAAGTAGGCACGATGCTTGGTGCTAGGATGAAGACGACTTGGTGTGTCTTTGTGTCCAAAATATGGTAAATAGCAAAAGTAAATGCATGTTTTGGTATAGATCTTTTCTTTCCTATGTTTTCCTTTTTTTCCCAGTTCATTTTTTTCGTGGTAAATACGCTCTCTTTTTTTCGCCAATCTCATGCCGCCGGCTCAGTGCCGGCGCATGTTCGTAGTTCAGGCTTTAGCCTGCGTGTTCTCCGCTGGCTCAGTGCCGGCGCATGTTCGTAGTCCAGACTTCAGTCTGCGCTCTCCGCAAGCTTCAGCTTGCGTGTTCTCCGCTGGCTCAGTGCCGGCGTATGTTCGTAGTTCAGGCTTTAGCCTGCGCTCTCCGCAAGCTTTAGCTTGCGTTGCTCTCCGCCGGCTCAGTGCCGGCGCATG
>JAAZIY010000444.1 GCA_012800625.1 Lentisphaerota bacterium | reverse complement strand
TACCGAGTGTCCGCTTTCGTTCAGCTCTTGCAGCTTTTCCAGCAGCAGGGCCAGCTTGCCGCTGTCCTGTCCGGCAAAATCATCGGAAAGCAGGGCTGGATCGCAGCAGATTTGCCGCAGCCTGGTGAGCGCGGCCAGTATCTGTATGGCACCGGCGCCCTCGAGCTGAGCGCGGGCCTGCAAAAGAGCCGCATCATAATAATCGCGCTGCGCCTCGGGCATCTCTACAGGCAGCAGCTGCACTACTCGTGGAGGCAGTTCCGGAGCAACCAGCTCTTTGCCGCGGCGCAGCATAAGCAGGGAAAGGCTCTGGCGCAAAGCGCCGGGAGCAGCAGAGTAGCGCGTCACAAACTCCTCTCTGTCAGGGTAATAACCTGGATTCAAAAAGTCCATGATGGACCAGAGATCCAGTATCTTGTTTTCCAATGGTGTTCCAGTGAGGGCGATTTTATGCCTGGCCTTCAAGTTTTTCACCGCCTGGCTGGCCTGTGCCTCCGGGTTTTTGATATTCTGCGCCTCATCCAGGACTATAAAGTCATAGTTGCGGCTTTGCAGCAGCTCCTTGTCTTGACGCAACAAGGCATAATGGGTCACCAGGACATCGTAATCGGCTGCGGCAAAAATCTCCTCGCGCTGCATTTTGCTGCCGGCGAAGATGCGCAGTCGCAGCCCAGGGCAGAATTTTTCACCCTGTTCCTGCCAGACCTGCATAACGCTGGCCGGGCAGACCACCAGGGCCAAAAACCCCTCGCCGCGTTGTTCTGCCCGGTTTTTTGCGCTCAGCAGCACGGCTAGCGCCTGCACAGTTTTTCCCAGGCCCATATCGTCAGCCAGGATGCAGCCTGCTCCGTTCAGGCAGCGGTCCATAAGGAAATCAAAGCCCTGCCTTTGGTATTTGCGCAGCAGCGGCAGCAGTTCTTCCGGCAAGGCGGGTATTTCTTTCTGCGGTTCCCGGCAGAGCTGTTCATAGAAAGCGCGGCTGGCCTCATTCAGTTGTATGCCGTCCTGTCGCAGCAGGCTGTCCAGCTTGGCGGCGCTCTGTCCGCGCAGCATGGTCTGCGCGCTGAAATCCTGAAAGCCCTGCTGTTCCAGTTTGACAAACAGCTGTTCCAGACGCTGCGGCGCCACATATAGCCAGTCTCCGGAGCTGCTGTGCCAGGCGCTCTGCTTGTCGCGCCAAAGCCGCCGCAGCTCATCAAGGGCAATGCGCCTGCCGCCCAGCTCAAGCTGCGGCTGCAATTCGCAGAGGCCGGCGCGCTCGGAAAGCTCAAGCTGCAAAACCGGCTCCAGCCCCTCCCCATGCAGCAAGGCCTGTAGCGCTGCGGCATGGCGTTTTTCCAGCGTTGCCGGCAGCGAATGAAAGAATTCCCTCAGGCTCAGGGCATTTTTGGCATTAGCGCTGAAAAGCAGGCGTTCCTGCTGCAATTCGGCGCGCTGCGCCTGGCCGAACTCCAGCAGGCTTTGCCGGAAGCTCAGGGCCTCTTTTGTCGGCTCGAATATATGCAGCCTGAAGGCTCCGCCCGGCAGGCTTTGCAGGCGGCTTTGCGGAGCCCACTCGCCGCGCAGGGGCAGGTTTTTTCCGGCAAAGTAGCAGCTTAGCACAAATTTGCCGGCCTGGTAGTCGGCCTGCAAGCCTGGCATGATGCTTTGCTGGCGACGGGTCTCAAGCGGCTCGCCCTGCAAAAGGTCCAGGCGTCCCTGCAGCAGCTCTGGCGCGGCCTCAAGCAGCTCTGCGGCGCTGAAAAGCAAGGGTTTCGAGCTGAAGTGGCGGTTGAGCTGCGCCCAGGAAACCGGCGGCTGGTAGTCATGCAGCAGCTCGCGGGTCAAAATGCGGCCCGGGTCGTTTTCCAGCTCTCTGAGCAGCTGATAGGGCTGCCGTCTCTTGCCGTCGGGAAACACGAAATATGGGGTGATGCGATAACGTTGCCCCTGTTTTTGCAGCTCAAAAATCAGCTTGGTCGGCACCGTCTGGCCCGGCGCGGCTATGGCCTGCTGGCTATGGCGCTCGAGAAAGCGGCCAGGCAACTCGCACCAGCGCCGCCGCCACTGCAAAAAACTCTCTTCACTGATAACCAGCATCAAGAGCTTGTGCGTGCTGGACTTCATCGCCGGCAGATGCTGCTGCAGCCAGAGCAGAAAACGCTGGTCCTGCTCCGGCCAATCAGCGCTGGGGCGCTCCTGTTTGAGGTATATGGCATGCTCGCGCAGCTGGCCCAGACGGAGTAGCTGGCGCATGCCCTCAGACTTGGCGTAAAACCGCAGACCTACCTTGCCAGGCTCATGGCGAAAATCCGCCTCGACCTCGAGCTGCAAGCGCTGACGCTCAGTCCCCGAAGCCTTCATGTCCGCGCCGAAATCCAGCTCCGGCTGCACTTTGCAGGAGACGGCTCTCGCGGGAGTCAGGCTGCTGGGCTGACGGGCAGCGCCCAAAGAAGGATGCGGCCAGCCTTTTTGACGGCAGGCCTCGCGCAGCAAAAGACCAGCGGCAAAAGCGTGCAGACAGTAGTCGTCGGGAAAATTGCAGTGGCAGCTAGGGCGCCACTGACCCTCGCTGAAGCGCCAACTGCAGCTGAAGCTGTCCATGCGGCTGCTCAAAAGGTCCGCCTCCCAATGCAAAACAAAGCTCTTGCCAGGCTGAGCCAAGGCGCGATTGGCGGCATTGCGCAGACCAGGCTTGAATTTGCCTATCAATTCGGCGTCGCTAAACCAGTTCT
>JAAZIY010000072.1 GCA_012800625.1 Lentisphaerota bacterium | reverse complement strand
TGCGTCTTCCCGCCGCAGCCTTTGTTTTATGCGAAAAATAGTATTCGCAAAAATTTATGTTACATTATTTACTTGTCCCGATTGCCCTTATATCTTTTTAACCCGGGAGACTTTTCCTGATTGGAATGACGCTTATGGATGAATTTGACGCAGTTATTGAAGAGCAGATCACTAAGATAGAACACGCCTATCATATTTTGCAGGATATTATGCCGGAGTATTTTTTCCGCACCTTCGCGGACCGCATCGGCAAGATACTGCCTTTTCTCTGTCATCTGGACCAGCAGTCCGGCATACGCCGGGCCGAGTTCAACGGCGAGGTCTTTTTTGTGTATCTGCTCAGCGAAACCAACAACCCGGCAGTCACTAGCCGCATGATGGACGGGCAGCACCTGCTGGAGGCCTCGGTGCACCAGTCCGAGAAGACCTTCCTGGTGGGTGGCGAGCCGGCCACGCTTATTATCGAGCACTACAGCCTGGCACAGGAGGCTCCGAGCGAAGCCTGTTTTAGCCTGGAGGAGATACAGCGCGAATATGCCCGGCAGTTCGGCGACTCACAGCGCGAGGCCATAGCTGAACTCTACGGGCGGCTTAACTTCAACGTGCTGCATGACTTGGATCTGGCCAAGCTGGCCCAGCGCATCGACTGGGTGCTCAAAGGACAGCAAAACGACTATATCCTGGCCGAGATCGGCGCATGGGACCATGAATGCCTGCGCCTGCGGGTGGCATGGCCCATGCCTTCAGACAACAAGGACTTTTGCAGCCAGCTCTTCGAGGTCATTCTCTCGCACGGCCTCGAGCTGCGCCGCTGCTATTTCAGGGAGATGAGCAGTAATGATGATATCGAGGCCTTCGAGCGCCTGCCGGTAATCGTGGTGACCGCATACCTCAACCCGAAGCCGGGCGAGACCTTGAGTCAGGAACGCTTGGACAGCCTCTTGAATGACATCCGGATGCTGGGCTGGGTGGAGACCAACGATTTGTTGCACCAGGAGCTGCTGCGCCGGGGCGGGTTCAGCCTGCCGGCGGTCAACTGGCTGCGCGCCATGAGCGAATTCATCCACGGCCAGCTCGCCTATGTCAACTGTCATGTCTATACCCTCGACGACATGTACCGGCACATGATCATCTACTCCGAATATTGCCAGATGCTTTTCGAGGAGTTCGAGCGCCGCTTTGACCCTGCCCGACCCCGGCGCAGTGAAAAGGAAAAACAGGAGTTTAGCGCCGAATTCAGCGCTCAGGTAGCGCAAATCAACACCGGCAACCAAAGCAAGAACCAAGTCATCAAGACTATCTTTAACTGCGCGCTTAATTTCCTGGACTGCATCCTGAAGAGCAATTTTTACGTATGCGACAAGACTGCGCTGAGCTTCCGCCTGAGCGTCGGCTTCTGCGTCTTTTACCGCGAGCTTAGTGCCGACTATGCCGCGGCCTTTCCTGAGGCTCTTCCCTACGCGGTATTTTACTTTTACCGCCGCGGCGCCTTTGGTTATCATGTGCGCTTCACCGACATTGCGCGCGGGGGCTGGCGCAGCGTGGTACCCAGCCGCGGCGGCAACCGCCTGGAGATGAACGACAACTACGAGTATGCCCGCGACGAGGCCTTCCGCGAGTGCTACGTGCTGGCCCACACCCAGCATTTGAAGAACAAGGATATCTACGAGGGCGGCGCCAAGCTGCTCACCCTGCTGGTGCCGGTGCGCGAGTCAGGCAAGCTGCGCCCGGTGCTCTGGCACATACAGCGCTCGATCACCAGGGCGCTGCTCTCGCTGATCAACTACGACCAGAACAAGGTGCTGCGCGACCCGCAGATAGTTGACTATCTCGGCGAGCGCGAGATACTCGAAATCGGACCGGACGAGAATATGTTCGACCCCATGATCGAGTGGATTGGCGCCTACGCCCAGAAGCAGCAGTACCGCCTAGGCTCCGGTCTGATCTCCGGCAAACCCGGCGCCGGTATCAACCACAAGGAATATGGCGTCACCAGCTTCGGCATACATCAATACCTGCTTAAAACTTTGCAGGAGCTAGGCATAGACCCGCGGCGCGAGCAGTTCAGCGTGAAGATAGCCGGCGGACCGGGCGGCGACGTGGCCGGCAATGCCATGAAACTGCTGCTGGCCAAGGAAAACGGCGACTTTATCTATCCCAGGCTGAGTATCATCGCGGTCACCGACGGGCCGGCCATAGCCTATGATCCGGAGGGGCTGGACCGCGACGAGTTGGCTCGGCTCATACATGTCAGTGCCCTAGACGAGTTTGACCCGGCCAAGCTGCGCGGCGAGGGAGCCATGCTGGCACTCTCCGCTCCCATCGAGCGCAATGGCAAACAGTACTACCGGCAGCATCTGCTGCAGGGCGGCGAGCTGCAAAACAACTTGCTGGGGCGCGACAGCTTTATGCATCTGTTTCAGGACAACCTCACCTGCTATGCCGATGTCTTTATCCCCGGCGGCGGCAGGCCTTCGACTATCAACGAGGACAACTGGGAGAAGTTCTTTCCGGGGGGGCAGGCCTCCTTCCGGGCCATTATCGAGGGTGCCAACTCCTACATCACTCCCGGCGCGCGCAAAAGCATACAGGAGCGCGGGGTCTGGATCATCAAGGACGCCTCGGCCAACAAATGCGGCGTGATCACCTCCTCGATGGAGATACTCAGCGGCATCATGCTGGATGAGGACGAGTTCAAGACGCACAAGGAGGAGCTGGTGTCGCAAGTCATGGATATCCTGCAGCAGCTTTCGCGCCAGGAGGCCGACTGGCTCTTTGCCCGCTTCCATGCCAGCGGCATTATGATGACCGAGCTGACCGAGAAGCTTAGCAGCGAGATCAATCATGCCAAGACGCAAATCTACGAATACCTGGCCAGCCAGCCAGCCTTCATCACCCGCGAGCTGCTGCTCTCGCATCTGCCGGCCATCTTCCGCCAGAGCTATCCGGAGCGTTATCAACGCCTGCCTATGGAGTACCGCCGCGCCCTGGCCGCCGTCGAGCTGGCCTGCCGCCTGGTGTACTCCGAGAACGCCATGGACCTGGGCGCCAGGCTGCTGACCATCATGAGCGCGGAGGAAAAAATGGCCATGCCTTAGAATTGGGGGGAGGACACGAAAACACAGCTCGCCCGCAAACCAAAACCGAATTTCATTTATGCCATGTCTGATTTACTCGTGCAACTAGAGTCCGCCTTTGGCGGGCATAGTCCCTTGTCTTACATACACAGCCCGGAGGAGGAGCGTATTTTGCGCGCTTTGACTGCGCTCAGCGCCAAGCTAGGTGCCGCAGCGCCGCTGTGCTGGTCCTGCCTGGGCGGCCTCGGCAACTATGCCGACACCCAAGAACCGGTTGCGGCATTGCGGAAAGTGATACAGGAGGACCTGCGCGGCTTTATCGTTTTTCTGGACCTGGCCCCCTTCATGCAAGCCCCGGAAGTGGTGAGGGCGCTGCGCGAAGCATATTTAGACGGACAGGACAAGGCGGACCGGCATATCATACTGCTCTGCGCTGAGCTCAACCTGCCTGAGGCCCTGAAAAAAGAGATCGAGCTGGTGGAAGTAATGCCGCCAGCAGAAGATGAAATCGGAGTTCTTGTACAAAAACTCAATCAGGAAGCCAAGCAAGATCTAATCAAGGAAGAAGCAGTGAGGGAGATAACCCTGGCCCTGAAAGGACTCACCGAAAATGAGGTCTGGCATATATTGCGGCGAGCGACGGCCTCTGGAAAAACTAGCCAGGAAGAACTACTGGACGAGATTTTCGCCGAGAAAAAAAGCGTGGTCAAGAAGTCCGGCTTCCTCGAGTTCTCGCCGCCGCGCTGGAGCATAGACGAGTTGGGCGGGCTGGACAACCTGAAGGACTGGCTGCGGCGACGCGAGAAAATCTTCTCGCGCGAGGCCCTGGCAGCCGGCGTGCCCATACCCAAAGGCCTGCTGATGATGGGAGTGAGCGGCTGCGGCAAGAGCCTGGCAGTGAAAACCATCTCCTCGCTCTGGAACATACCGCTATTCCGGTTGGATATGAACCTGGTCTTTTCCGGTATGTACGGTAGCCCGGAGGAGGCTTTTCACCGCGCCTTGAAAACCATAGAGGCGGTGGCTCCAGCAGTACTCTGGATCGACGAAATAGAAAATGCCCTGGGGCTGGATGAGAGCGGGCGCAATCTAGCTTCGCATATCTTCTCCAGCTTCCTGACTTGGATGCAGGAAAAGCCACCGCTTATCTTTATTGCCGCCACCGCCAACAAGATACAGGCCCTGCCGGCGGAGATTATCCGCAAAGGACGTTTTGACGAGGTGTTTTTCTGCGACCTGCCCACTGCGATCGAGCGTGAGGAAATCTTTCGCATTCACTTGCAGCGCAACCGTGCCGACCTCGAAGAATTTGACTTCAAGATGCTGCAAGTGATGACCGAGGGTTGGAACGGTGCCGAGATCGAGCAGGCCGTCATCTCAGCGCGCACCGACGCCTTTTATGAGGAGCGCCCCTTTACGCAGCGGGATCTCAACAGAGTGATCGGCAAGATAGTACCCTTGTCCGATACCATGGAGCAGCAAATCAAGAGCATACGTAGCTGGGCTTTCTCAAGAGCAACACCAGCCTCGAAATTCGGCAAGGCAGCCAGCAAAAGACTGTAAACCCCGTCCAAAACTTAGTGTGACTTAGTGTCCAAAATCCCAAAGCAGCAAATGAGGTAAGCGATGAAAAGCAGATTGCGTAGATTTCAGGAGTTATCAGCAGGCCAGGAGGATATTTTCCGACAGTTAAGCTCCGACATCTGGTCGCGTCCAGAACTGGGTTTGCAAGAGCATTACGCCTGTCAGCGTCAAGTAGAGCTGCTGCGCGAATTCGGCTTTGAGGTGGAGAGCCCCTTTGCCGGTCTCGACACCGCCTTCCGTGCCCGCTGGGGCAGCGGCGGGCCGGTTTTCGCCTTCGCTTCGGAATATGATGCGCTGCCCAAGATAGACCACGGTTGCGGGCACAACCTGATAGCGACAGCGGCACTGCTGGCCGCAAGGCTGACGCAGCAGATACTGCAGGAAAGCGGCCTTCCTGGGCAGGTGTTCGTACTGGGCACACCCGGCGAGGAAAGCATGGGCGGCAAGGTGCTTATGTTAAGGGAAGACTGCCTGGCCGGAGTGGACGCCGTGATGATGGTGCACCCCAACTGGCGATCCTGCCGGGACACCGGCTCGACCGCCATTAACCGCGTCAATGTGGAGTATTTTGGCAAGGCCGCGCATGCCGCCGGCTCACCGGAACAAGGCATTAATGCCCTGGATGCGGTAATCATGCTCTTCAACAGCGTCTCCTTCTGGCGACAACAGCTGCCCGAATCATCCAGAATTCACGGCATCATCGAGCATGGCGGCGTGCGCCCCAATATCATCCCGGACTACGCCAGCTGCTACTTCTTTCTGCGCTCGCCGGAAAACGAGGTTCTCGAACAGATGAACCTGCGCTTTGCCGACATGATAGAGGCTGCCGCCAAGATGAGCGGCTGCAGCTACAAGTCCAGCCCTGGAGCACAGCCCTACAAGGCGCGCAAGCCCAACCTGCCCATGAATGAGCATTATGCCGCCGCCATGCAGGCTCTGGGCATGAAGCTCACTGAGACCAAGTCCGGGCGCGGCTCCAGCGACTTTGGCGACTTCTCGCAGCTGCGCCCCGGCATACACCCGTACTTCTCCATCTCAGACAGCGAGATACCCGGCCACTCCGAGCAATTTTGTGCTGCTGCCAACAGCGAACTGGGCTTCAAAAACATGCTGGCCGCCGCCCTCAGCATGGCCGACGTCGCCTACACTTATCTTACTGAGCCGCAGTTCCGCCAAGAAGTACAGGCCGATTTTGAAAAATAAGGAACTATGAAAATTTAAATTGTCAAAGCTGAGTTGTTTCTAGTCAGTATGTAGACCCCCATTCAAAAAGGGCATAACGCCGAAAGATCGTTAGTGGCGCCCCTACAGGGCGCCGGATTCAGAGGGGCCTTTACCCAGGGTGGCGCTCGGCTCCTACGGAGCCTCGCTTACCCTGGGCTATATTAGGTTGCCCCTTCGGGGCACCAAATGGACTGAATCCCAGAGAAAAATTAAATTTCCTTCCAAAAACCGAGTTTTTCAGGAGAATTTTACTTTTGTGGTTAACTAAATCAGGGGCAATATTACTGGCAAAATCAGAATCATTTGATGAATTGTACCGCAAAAAAGAGCTGTTTTATCTTTAGCACAATTCACTACAAAGCATCGTATCTACTTGCGCCGTAGGCGCATAACCATGCTTAACCCCAGG
>JAAZIY010000071.1 GCA_012800625.1 Lentisphaerota bacterium | reverse complement strand
TATAGCCGGTGGTGTGAAGGTTGATGCTGTAGGGGGTCAAGGATAGCCAAAGCAGCTCGTAGTCCTGCTCGGGACGCAAATAATGCTCGCCATGCACGGTGTTCATAAAGAACACCTGGGCCTTGCCCCTGTCCAGGGGAAAAACAACCCCATTGACATGCAGGTACAAGGCGCCGGAGCACAGGAAAATCATCTCCACGTGTGCGCTATGTGATTCCGGGGCATAATAATAGTCCTTAAGTGCAGAACGCTGGCCCGGGGGCCTGGAGTCGGCATAGTGACAGTCCAGACCGCTGTCTACCAGGGATTGAAGAAGAGACGCTAGCTTGTCTTTGAACTGCATGTCGAAAGCCTTGATTGGGAGTTAAGCATAAAATACAGCCACTAGCCTTGAATTGCCAATCCAGCTTCTCAAGAAAATCCATATACTAGCGTAAAAAAATCAATATTATCACAGTGGCAGAGATGCGAGGCCAACCATATAGTAATTGTTGTCTTGAAGCGAGCCGATTTTATCCGCCACCTTGGAGCCAGGGTGGATAAAGGCAAACCTGCAAAAAGCTGCTCTGTGAACAAACAAAGGAACTGGAACTATGAAAAATCCAAAGTATGGCGTTGACGAGTTGATGGAGCTGATTGATGTTTTCGCGGTGCCGGAGCAAACTCAAAAGCAGATACGCGCTCTGCTGGAGCCGGACAACTGCGATGCCGGCGTGTTTTTCCGCTATTACAATCAGCGCAGCAAGAGTGAGGAGTTTGAAAAGGCCTATGCCCGCTTCAGCGGCTCGAAGTATGTGCTGGCGCTGAACTCCGGCACCAGCGCCCTGATTGCCGCTCTGGTAGCCGCCGGAGTAGGCCCGGGAACCGAGGTCATTGTGCCGGCCTATACGTTTTTCGCCAGTGCCTCGGCCGTAATCGTGGCTAAGGGTATCCCAGTGATTGCCGATGTGGATGAGACCCTCACACTCTCGCCGGAATCGGTGGAAAAGCTGATTACCCCGCGCACCAAGGCAATCATACCTGTGCATATGCTGGGCTACCCTTCGCAAATGGATAAATTGATGGCCATAGCGAAAAAGCACAACTTGCGGGTGATCGAGGACGCCGCCCAGGCCTGCGGAGGCAGCTTTCAGGGTCAATTCCTGGGAAGCATAGGAGATTTTGGCTGCATCAGCTTGGACGCCTACAAGGTCATTGGCAGTGGCGAGGGTGGCATCCTGACCGCCAAGGACGAATGGATGTTCACCAGGGCGCAAAGCTATCACGACACCGGGGCCTGCTGGCGTCCGGACCGCTACGCCAAAGAGCGCCGCGAGGGCGAGCTTTTCTGTGGCGAAAACTACCGCATGAGCGAATTGTCCGCCGCGGTCGCCCTGGCGCAGCTGCGCAAATTGGCGCAAATCACCAAGGAAACCAGAGACAACTTCTTCATGCTGCGTGACATGCTCAAGCTGCCGCCCGGTGTCAAGCATGTGCAAGCCGCCGACCCCGCTGGCCTCTGCGGCTACACTATGGCACTGCTCTTTGACGACCCCGAATACAGCAGGCGTGCCCAAAATGCCGGCTTGCTAGGTGGCAATGCCGGCGACTCGACCAGAGGCGTGCGCAATTGGCACATGGCCTGGTATTGGGAACAGATTCTCGAGCAGAAGACGCCCACCCCGGAAGGCTGCCCATTCAAATGCCCATTCGCCGTAGATGTGCCCAAATATGAGCAAAACTCTTGGCCGCAAAGCATGAACATCATTTCCAGGCTGGCAACCCTGGGAGTCAACCGCTGGCAGAGCCAGGAAGAACTGCAGGCTGTGGCCGAAAAAATCTCGAAAGGACTACTGACATGCTAAAAATTTGCCCTCTTATCGACCTGTTCTTCACTCAGGAAAAAAATTGGACGACCAGGGCTGAACGTATCGCCGCCCTGGGCTTCAGCGGCATTGAGACCTGGAAAGGTGCCGACCCGGAAGAGCTGAAGCAGATGAGCGCTAGCGGCTTGAAGCTCTGCAGCATCGTAATGAATTTTGCCACCGAGGCCGAAGTGGCCCCCTGCAACCCCAAGAACAAGCAGGCTTTTGCCGACCGCATTGAAAAATATGCCGCCAACGCCCTGGCGGCAGGCTGCAATCAAGGCATAGTCACTGCCGGACAACAAGTGGGGAGCATGAGCTATGCGGCTCAAAGAGCCGCCCTGGTCGAAGCCTTGGCCGCCGCCGCCGAGCGCCTACAGGGCATTGACTTCACCCTGAACTTGGAACCGTTGAACACAGAAGTGGACCATGCCGGCTACTTGCTCTCATCAGCCGCTGACAGTGTGGCAATTGCCCGAGAAAGCGGCAGCGACAAAGTCAAAGTGCTCTATGACTTCTACCATCTGAGCATTATGGGAGGCAATATCGTCGAGTTTCTACGCTACAACATCAAGAAAATCGGCCACTTCCACACTGCCGGAGTGCCGGGACGCAACGAGCCGCTCATGGGTGAGATGAACTACCCCTTTGTCCTGGCCGAAGTGGCAAAGCTGGGCTACCAAGGCTGGATAGGCCTGGAGTACATCGCAAAACTGCCCGATGAGCAATCCCTGCTGCAAACCAAAGAGTGGTTCGAGTCAGGAAGCTACTAAGCAAAGTGAAACCGCCTAGGCGGCGGATTATTTTTTTGTGCGGCTCAAGCCTTAAATTCTGGAGTTAATCATGGAATATTTTGCTGTTAACGCAAGCATAGGCCGCAGTGCCTATAACCAGGAAGTTGATTTCCCCGATGCCCAGTCTCTCCTGGCCCATATGGACTACCTAGGCATAGACCGCATGCTGGTGGAGTCAATTCAGGCCTCCGAGTATTCGCCCATCAATGGCAACCGCCGCCTCTTGCAGGAGCTCTTGCCTCATCAAGAACGCCTCAAGCCGGTTTTCGTCATCACACCCTCCGACTTTTACGAACAAGGCACCCTGGACTGGCTCCAGGAACAAGCCGCCGCCGGCAACAAAGCCTATCGCGTACGCCCAGACATCAGTCGTTTTGCCCTGCGCCAAATTGAAAGGCTACTGGCCGAACTAGCAGCATATCAGCCATTGATTATGCTGGACGCCAAGTTCTCCAGCACTGAAATGGACTTCCGCGACCTGGAGGAGCTGGCCGGCAAATACCCCAGCTGCAACTTCTTGCTGACCAGCCAAATGTGGGGTGGTTTCGGCAGAGTGATGGACTTGATGTGGAGAAGGCAAAACATCTATCTGGAAATCTCCTGGCTGCATATGCGCGACAGCCTGGAACTGCTGCGCGACCAGTTCGGCATACAACGCCTGCTTTTTGGCATAGGCTATAAATCACATTATGCGGCGGCCATCGGCTGCCTGGCTCACAGTAAGTTGTCCGACAGTGAAAAGGCGGCAGTGGCCCACGGCAACTTGGAGAAGCTTTTGGGTATGGAGCCAATTGCTCATAAACTTGCTGCTGAGCACCCGCTGCTGCAGGATAAGCCGCTTTGGCGCAACTTCAGCGCCGGCGGCAAGCTGAGCGGGCTGCCCACCTTCGACTGCCATTCGCATGACGGCCCTTTTACCAGAGGCTGGTATCTGACTGACCTGGCCGACCCGCAGCAACGCGTCGAAGCGATTATGCAGCACATTGCCGGTAATGGCGTGGAAAAAATTGCCATGATCGGCGAAAGCGCCCTGTTTGGCGAACCTTTGGCTGGCAACCTTGAGTTTGAGCAAATCACCGAAAAATATCGCGGCAAGCTCTTCGGAATGTTTGTCTATAACCCGTATTTCAAGGAAAGCCTCGGCGAAAAAGTGCTGGATGAGTTCTTCAGCCGCGACTTTTTCATTGGCTTCAAGGTGCTGCCCAGCTACTGGCATGTCAAAATCGACAGCCCGGACTATAATGGAATGTGGGAATATGCCGATAAATATCATCTGCCAGTGCTCATACACACCTGGGAAGACCCCTGGAATGCACCCATGATGCTCGATGAAATAGTCAAAAAACACCCAAATGCCAAGTTCATCCTCGGACATTCCGGCGGCAGTGCCGGAGGCAGACGGCAGGCCGAGGAGCTGGCTTTGCGCCACAGCAATGTGTTTTTGGAACTATGCGGCACCTTCTGTTCAAGCCGCTCAGTGTATCAGTCAATGCTGCGTTTGGGCAAGGAGCGTTTTGTCTTCGGCTCCGACGCAGTGGCGCACAACCAGTCCTATGAACTGGCCGCCTTCCTGTCAATTCCATTGCCAGACAGCGAATTGGCGGCAGTGCTGGGAGAAAACTTCCTGAACATCCTCAAAGACCGCAAAAAACACCTCTAAGCCTGCCATTTCAAACTGCTTACAAAAGAGAGCTTCCATGAAGATCAATATTGTTTTTGCCGAACCTAAGCCCGATGTACGCTTTAAAGTCAAGTATGGTACTTTAATCGCAGCTGCCCAAGGTAGCGACTCCAGTCGCTATGCGCTAGAGCTAGGCGAAGTGAATCTGGCAATAGGGGCTGCTCCGACTATTGTTACAGTGCTTTGCCAGGATTCCTTTTCCTTCAACCTGCGTGATGTCGATAGCCAATATCCCATCTACATCCCCCAATGCTCCGCCGCCGTGCTGCCTGAGAGCGACCAGCGCAGCTACGCCGCAGTGGCAAAGGATGTGGCCGACAAAGGCCTGCAGGGCGACTTCGAACGCATGAATGCCGAAGAAGAGGAAAGCTACGAGAACGCCTGCAAATATAATAGAGACAAGTATTCGCCGATGTGGTTGGGGCTAGGCGGGGATTTCAGGGCCTTCACAGTTTCGCCTAGGCTGGATTACTACCGCAAACATCGCACTAACGATGTGCGCGACTATCAATATTGGGGACGCATCAGGCCGCATTACCATACCTACAGCAAGCCGGCAGAGCCGGACAAGCCGGAGTCGGTCTACGACATAGCCTTTGAAGTAGGCCCCGGCGCGCATTGCCGCCCAAAGCTGAGCTATCGCCTGGACCAGGGAGTGCTGCCCATACTGCATTCGGTCCAAGATGAGCAAGACGTGATGTACAATGTCACCGCCTTCGCTAGTCTGGAAAAGCAGGTCCTGCAAACCGGCAAGGTTCGAGGCAGCGACTGGCAGGTAGCCTACTCGAAAACAGGACATAACCAACTGGGAAAAGACGAGCTGGAGAAGATGCAGCAGCAGATAAGGGAGGAAACCCTGGAGCGTGAGGAAGAACTGCTCTGCATTATCAGAATCGAAGCGCTCAATGTCAGCAAAATGCCAACCCATGCCTGGTTCAAGGTACCTTACGCAATACCAGCAGTAATACCCATCACTCCTAACTCCTGGCGCGAAGGCATGAGCATGCTAGGCGAACAGGTGCTGGCAATCAGCCGCCTCAATGGACAAAGAATGCCGGCCGAGGAAATGGCAGTGATGATTAAACCCGGCGAAAAATGCGTCTTCGAAATCATTGTGCCACATAATCCGCTTGACCAGGAAAGAGCCGCAGAGCTTTTTAACCTGGATTACCAGCAACACTTGCAGGCATGTCGGAGATTCTGGCAGGAAAAATTGGAAAAAGCCGCCAAAATCAGCGTGCCGGAGCGTACTATTGACGAACGCATCAAGGCCGGACTGCTGCACTTGGACATCATGACCCTGGGCAAATACGACGAGGGACCACTGCTGCCAACCGTCGGCGGATACTCCCCCATAGGAACAGAAAGCGCACCGATGATCCAATACTATGACAGTATAGGATTGGAAAAAACCGCCGAACGTTGCATTGACTTCTTCCTGGAAAGACAGCGCGAGGATGGATTCATTCAGAATTTCAACAACTACGAAAGCGAGACCGGACCGCTGCTGTGGAGCGCTGCCGAACACTTCCGCTATAGCCGAAACTTGCAGTGGCTGCAAAGGGTCACCCCAAAACTGCGCCAGGCCTGCGATTACCTTTTAGCCTGGCGGGAGCGCAACAAAAAAGAGGAATACCGCGAACGGGGCTTCTACGGCTTGGTGGACGGCAAGGTGGCCGACCCGAATGACTTTTTCCATTCCTTCTTCCTGAATGCCGGAACCTATGCCGGCCTGAGCGGCATGGCTGAGGCTTTGCAACACAGCATTCCGGAATATGCCCAGAACCTGGCCGCCGAGGTGGAGCTTTACAAGCAGGACCTGGTGCATGCCCTCGAGTATAGTCTGGCGCATTCTCCGGTCAAACCCACCGCTGATGGCAGTTGGGTGGCCAGCGCCCCGCCCTGGGTGGAATACACCGGCTGCGTCTCTTTCTATGCCGATGGCGGCAACTGGTTTACACATGGGGCCTTCGCAGCGCGCTCTTCTTTAGTGGGTGCCTTGTATTTTGCAATTACAGACATCTTCGCGCCCAAAGGCAAGGTAATGGACAGCTTGCTGAAAGCCAACCAACACCCAGTAACCCGAGAAAACGCCGGCCTTAGCCAGCCTTACTATTGCCGACATGATCTGGCACATCTCAAACGCGGAGAAGTCAAGCTCTTCCTCAAAACCTTCTACAATCAGGTCAGCGCCCTGCAAGACCGGCAAAGCTATGGCTTCTGGGAACACTACTATGGCGCCAGCGAATACAAAACACACGAGGAAGCCTGGTTCTTGATGCAATTGCGCTGGATGCTTTTCTTTGAGGAAGACAATGGCCTGACCCTGTTCAAGGCCGTGCCTAGACGCTGGCTGGAGCCAGGCAAAAAAATCAAGCTGGAGGGAGTGAAGTCTTATTTCGGCAAGCTGAATGCCGAAGTTGAAGCCAGCGCAAAGCAAATTGTTTGCCGCTACGAGGTAGAAAGGCCGGTGAGCCTGGTAAGGCTGCGCCTGCCCCACCCGCAAGGAATCAAAGCTGTGAAATGCCTGGGCGGACTATACGACTCTGAAAGTGAAACCGTAAGCGTTGAAGGCAATAAAGCAGAAGTAACGCTGCAGTTCTAAAAAGCATACGATTAGACCACAAAACAGAGCCAAGGCAAAAAATCTCTAATATCAACCGGGAACGCCAATTTTAGCAGCCGTAAGTAGACCCCGTCCAAAAGGGTCATAACGCCGAAAGGCCGTTAGTAGCGCCCCTACAGGGCGCCGAATTCGGGGGTGGCTTTTACCCAGGGTGTCGCTCGGCTCCTACGGAGCCTCGCTTACCCTGGGCTATATTAGGTTGCCCCTTTGGGGCACCATATGACGGAATCCCAGAAAAAAATTAGAATTTTTTCCAAAAACTACGTTTTTTTTAAAAAAATGTTTTTGTGATTAACCAGCCAGGGTCAATACTACTGGCAAAATCAGAATCATCTGATGAATTGTGCCTTAGAAAAGAGTCGCTTTATCTCTTCAAACAATTTACCGCAAAACAGTATATCTACTTGCGCCGTAGGCGCATAACCATGCTTAACCCCAGG
>JAAZIY010000443.1 GCA_012800625.1 Lentisphaerota bacterium | reverse complement strand
GTTCAACTCAGCCTGGCCTTCGAAGTAGCTGTTCGTCAGATCGTAGAGAAGAATTGTGCGAGACAAAGAGAACTGTGCCGTCGCCCGCCTGACCAGGTGTTGCTCCAGTTTTTCCTTGCGTTCCAAAAGCTTGTCGCCGACCCGATAATAGCGGTCGCGGTATGAGGCGCTGAACGGCTCGGAAAGCAGATCGGAAAGCGCGGTGGTCTGCACCCAGGAGGCCAGGGCGTTTTCGCTGCACGGGTCACAAAGACGGTTGTAAACGCAGGCCTTTGCGGCGTTCATCTGGCTTTGCGACAGTCCGTGCAAACTCAGGAAACTGTCCAGGCCATATGAGTGCCAGGCTGCCTCGAGAGGCAGCAGCGGGCCAAGCATGACGCTGCGGGAGTGCGTCACCTGGTCTAAAAGCACGCCGTCCACGCAGGGATCGCTGAGGGGAACTGGAAAAACCCAAGGAGCCAACCGCACAGCCTCGTCGGTCTTTTTGGGATCCTCGGCTTTCCGGGCAGCCTGATGGTTAATGCGCGACAGTATCTCGTCAACGTGAACGGCCAGCTCCAGAGGCAGGGGAAACAGTTCCTGCTGGCGGGCGCTGCCAAGCCGGCGCTCCACTGCGGCGGCCACCTCGCTGCGCATGGCGGTCGGAATCCGCATACCGCCTAGGGAGACAATAATCCTCTGCCTGACTTTTCCACATTCAAGTCGTTCACTACAAACAAGTTGTAGCAGTGTCCGTTCTTGGTGGCCTTTTCGCGTATGAACATTTGCCGTCCTGTCGGTCTGTCAAAAGAAAAAAAATGGCTTGCGCGCGCTCGCGTACGCGTACACGCACACACAATAGACCGTCAAACAGGGAATGCAAATCGACTCCTGGAATTCCACAGGCACTACAAATGATTTTCCCAGAAATTAAATTGTTGATTGCCAACAACTTAATTTTTCAGCTAGGTTTAGCCACCACAGGGGAGAACTTTTTTTAATTTTTTTTAGTGCGAAAGATGGGCTAAGCATCAGCTGGGCAGCGGAGAGTTCCGGACACGGTCCGGCCTCGATCCGGCGTTTTATCCCCTATGTCAGCGATCATTGCTTTTGGGCCGGGCTTTTGAACCAGCCCAGGTACCGCCAATTGGCTACCGAGCTGCGCACTAAGGGCAGGGCTTACGGCATTTACGCCAGCTCCTGGTCCATGCGAGTGAATCTCTACAGCTACTATCGCCTGCATGCCTGGAAAGCGCTGGAGTTCGGCGCCGATTACCTGGGACTATACGCACTCATAAACACTACGTTTGGAGCGGCAGGCGCCAGCAACTGGAAGATGCCCAATTCTGAAGGCTTGGTCTATCGCAGCGACGAGCAGGCCATAGGCTCAATACGCCTGGAAGCATTTCGCCAAGGATTAACCGATATGGCCTACCTGGATCTGCTCGATGAGCTGAGCAAGCGCCTCAATAGCGCTACGGCTATTGAGGCGCAAGAGTTTTTGCGCGAGGCCCCCAGAAAGGCAGTGTATGAGCTACATCACGAGCAGGACACCGCAGATATGCTCAGAGAACAGGCCATAGCGTATATCCTGGCCTTGCAGGAGGGCAAGTAGGAGGCAAAGGCGGCGGCGGGTTAGACTGGCCACAATGGCAAGCTTGCTGTGCCTTCGTGTGCCTTGGTGTGCCTTTGTGTGTCTTCGTGTCCAAAAAAACCTGCACTCAGCTGCAGCCGCAGCCGCACTGTGCTTTGATTTTGCTCGGTTTCGCGTCTTTGAGCATTCTGGCGGCATTGGCGATAGCCAGCAGGGCCACGCCCATATCCGCAAAGACCGCTTCCCACATAGATGCCTTGCCGATGACGCCTAGTGTGACAAAGGCGAGCTTGACCAGTAAGGCCAGGCCGATGTTCTGCCAGAGTATATGCCGGTTTTTGCGCGCCAGGCGCATGGCCTCGACGATCTTGCCCAGGGAGTCGTTCATAATGACCAGGTCGGCGGTTTCGATGGCGGCGTCCGAGCCTAGGCTTCCCATGCTTATGCCTATGTCGGCCCGGGCAAGCACGGGGGCGTCATTCATGCCGTCGCCGACGAAGGCCAGGGTTCCGGGCCGTCCGGGTTTCTGCATGGCTTGCTCCATGATGCGCAGTTTGTCTTCGGGCATGAGTTCGGCATGGAATTCCTGTATGCCTAGCGTTTGAGCTACTTTTGCGGCGGCCACCTGGTTGTCTCCGGTAAGCATGCTCATATTTTTCACGCCCAGGTGTTTTAGTTCTTTGATTGCTTCGGCGCTGTCTGTTTTTATTTCATCTCCGATCTCGATATGTCCGGCGTATTTGCCTGCCACTGCCACTCTCACATTGGTTCCGCTGATATTGCAGTCTTGGTGTTTGATATTGAATTTATGCAGCAGGCGGTCGTTGCCGGCGATCACGGTTTTGCCGTCCACTTTTGCTTTTATGCCTAGTCCTTCCAGTTCCTGGTAGTCGCTAATTCTTTGCGGGTCTATGTTTTTGCCGTAGGCTTGTTTTATTGACAGCGCGATGGGGTGGTTGGAGGCGGTTTCCGCCGCCGCCGCGATTTCGAGTAGCTCATCCTTGCTGAAGCCCGGCTCGGGCAGTATCTGGTTGACCTTGAAGACCCCCCTGGTGAGCGTGCCGGTTTTATCGAAGCATATGCTTTTCAGGCGATATAGCGTGTCCAGGTATCCGGAGCCTTTGATCAGCAGGCCGCGTCTCGAGGCGGCTCCCAGGGCGCCGAAGTAGGTCAGCGGTATGCTCACCACCAGGGCACAGGGGCAGGATATGACCATGACCACCAGGGCACGGTAGAGCCACTCGCTGAAGCGGGCCTCGGGCAAGAGGAGTGGGGGCAGGGCGGCGATTAGCAGAGCCAGCAAAACTACTGCAGGCGTATAGTAGCGCGCAAAAGTGCTGAAGAAAAGCTCGGTTTCCGCCTTCTTGTGCGCCGCATTTTCCACTAGCTCCAGTATCCTGGCTAGCGCCGAGTCCTGATAGGGCTTGCTAACCTTGGCTATGAGGCGTCCTTGCTTGTTGAGCATGCCGGCCAGCAGCTTGCCACCGACCTGCACGCTGCGTGGCAGGGACTCGCCGGTTAAAGCCGAGCTGTCAAGCATGCTGCGGCCTTCGAGCACCAGGGCATCCAAGGGCACTCTTTCACCGGGGTTGACGACGATAGTGCTGTTCACCAGAACGCTTTCGGCCGGCACAGTTTTTACTTGACTGTTTTCCAGCAGGTTGGCTTGTTCCGGACGCATGGCCAAAAGTGAGCGTATCGAGCGTCTGGAACGCTGCACGGAGAGTTCCTGCAAAAATTCGCCGATGCGGTAGAAAAGCATGACGGCGGCGGCCTCGGCGGGGAAATTTATCAGCCATGCTCCTATGGTGGAGATGGACATAAGGAAATTCTCGTCAAAGACCCTTCCCTGAACGATGTTTTTTGCTGCTCTGGCGAGCACGGCGGTCCCGGCCAGCAGGTAGATGAAGAGATAGAGGCCGTACTCCAGAACTTGTCGATGTTTAAGTGCGCTGAAGCTTTCGGGCAGCAGCTGATGCTGCGAGGCAAAAGCAAGCAGAAAAAGCAGCAGCGCAAAGAGCAGCAGGGAGAACTCGCCGCCATGTGACTGCCAGAAGCTTTTTTCCGCTGTCGGCTGGGGCTTTTCGCTGATT
>JAAZIY010000070.1 GCA_012800625.1 Lentisphaerota bacterium | reverse complement strand
CCTGGGGTTAAGCATGGTTATGCGCCTACGGCGCAAGTAGATGAGTGGTTTTATGGTCTCTTGCGTTAAGGACAAAATGACTCTTTTCTGCAACAAAATTCATCAGGCGAATCTGATTTTGCCAGTAACATTGACTCTGATTTAGTTAACCACAAGAGTAAAATTCTCCTGAAAAGCGCAGTTTTTGCCAAAAACTCCACTTTTTCTCTGCGATTAAGTCCATTTGGTGCCCCAAAGGGGCAGCCTAATGAAGCCCAGGGTAAGCGAGGCTCCGCAGGAGCCTCGCTTACCCTGGGTAAAGGCCCCCCGATTTCGGCGCCCTGTAGGGGCGCCATAAACGGGCTTTCAACATTACGACCCTTTTTGGACAGGGTCTAAGTCACACGAAATCACAGACAGGCTTTATTGCCTTTTTTTTGCTTTGTTATGTCTCAGGTACTCCAACGTTACGCTTTGATTGGCTGGCCGGTGGCGCATTCCAGCTCGCCGCTGATGCAGGAGGCCGCCTTTCGCGCCGTCGGCCTCGAGGCCAGCTACGAGTTGCTGCCGCTGCCCCCCGAGGAGCTGACCGCGGCCATACCCAAAATGCTGGCGCTGGGCTACAAGGGCTGGAATGTAACCATACCGCACAAAGAGGCCGTGCTGCCGCTGTTGCAATACCTGGACAAAGAGGCCGAGCTGATAGGCAGCGTCAATACCGTGCTGGTGAAAAACGGAGAGCTGCATGGCTACAGCACAGACGGCTATGGACTGCAAGCCGCATTGCAGCGTAATTTTAACTTGCAGCTGCCCGGCAGCAGGGTCTTCTTCCTGGGCTGCGGCGGAGCCGCCAGAGCCGCCGCCGCCCATGCCGCCATACACCAGGCCGAGGAAATAGTGCTGAGCAACCGCACCGAGGCAAGGGCGCTGACACTGGCGGCAGACCTGAAACGATTGGCGCCAAACTGTAAGGTCAGGGTAATGCCCCTGGATGACGAAGACGGCATCGCCAAAATTCTGTCGGAAATGCAGCTGCTGCTGCAATGTACCTCGTTGGGGCTGAAGGAGGATGACCCGCTGCCCATAAACCCGAAAATCGTCCCGCCAGGCCTCCCCGTCTTTGATATGGTCTACGATGAAACCAGCTTTCAAAAAAGGCTGAAGGAGCAAGGCAACCTGGTGCGGCCCGGCTGGGATATGCTTATCTATCAGGGCTGTCGCAGCTTTGAACTATGGACCGGACTGCCCGCGCCGGAGGCAGCCATGCGACTGGCGCTGCAAAAAAGCGGCAGGATGAAATGTTGAATTCAACGAGCAGGGCAAGGAAAAACCGTATCTGCCTCTGTTTGGCTCTGCTCCTGCTTGGCGCCTGCCGCAGCGTGCAGCCGCTGCAGCGCGCCATGGCCGGACTATATCCCACCGTGGATATCAGCATCAGCCTGGATGAATTGCAGGCCTGGCAAGGCGAAGCCGAAACTCTGAAGCGCGCACTGCAAGAAATGAAACTCTGGCCTATGCTGAAGCAGGCCGGACTGCCGGAAAATGAACTGCAGCTGCTGCATAGAGGACTGGCGGAACATGGCTATGCCGAAATTGACCTGCGCCGGACTAATTCACCGCTGATATGGGTCAACTTCAATAGCAAAAACGGAGAAACACTGGAAATCGGCGCCGCATTCCATCACCTGCCGCCGCCTGAATGCCGTAACCATAAAAAACTGGAGCCTGGCGAAGCGGAACAAAAAACCAGGTATGTCAGACGAAATCAGAGACTGGAGGCGCAGAGCATCCTGCTCTGGAAACTGCCGGAATTGAAAAACCATAGCAGGATATGCCTGGTCTACCGCCAGGAGCAGGCCGGAAAAATCAGCCACTACGAGATGAAAAGCAGTTTCGAAAAAACAAGCCTCGCGCCTCTGCCAGAATAGCCTGGTGCCGGCTTTTTTGGGCACACGAAGACACACCAAGACACACCAAGCAACTCGAAGAGCTGCCGAAAACAGACCTTAAAAACCGCCAAAAAACAAAAAAAAGAGTCTTTTTCGCTCTTCCGGCTTGCTTTTCCCAGGATAAAGCAAGTATATTACTTAGTATACTTTTATCTCGGAGCTGTCAATTTCAGTCACCATATTCTTTTTGTTTTATCAATGAGGAACTTGAACATGTTAAGTAGACAGTTGAAAACGCTGGCTTTTTGTTTTTTGGCAGTCATGGCATTTACTAGCCCCAGGCTGCTTGCCCAGGATGACGGCTTCGACTTCAATTCGCTCATCATTGACGCCGAATTGTACATTTGGAACCGTATCTCGGACGCCTTGGACCTGTTTCGCGGCGGCCTGGCCGGCGGCCCTGCACTGGGAGCCGAGCTGGCCCTCACCGAGTACGCCCAGCTTGGAGCCTATGCCTCCTACGAAAAAGGCGTGGCCTTCCCGCACTTTATCTTCCCTTTCTGGCTGGTCGACTACTACGAGAAAAAAGAGCCTTTCCTCGAATTCCACGAAGGCCAGTATGCCACCGCCTCGTTCGGACCCTGGCGCAAAGAAAGCTTCGATGACTACTCCAGCAATATAGACCGGCATTTTCCGCGCCATAAATGGGATGTTCGGATACAGCTGCACGCTTTTATCCTCAGTGCATATGCCACTTTCAGACCCACTGAATTCGTCGATTTCCTGGCAGGATTCGTCGGCTGGGACCCGTCTGGAGACGACCAGCGCCTGGACTACGTGGCCACACGCTATCCGGCCGACCAGTTCGGACGGGGACTGTGCAACATACTGTTCGGGGCCTTTGAAATACCGGTGAACATCATCCGCGTCACCGCCTCCGAGGGCGACCTGCCCGGCTTATCCAAGGGCTTGGGCCTGGGGCTTTGGCGTTTTGTCTGCCGCGAGGTGGTCGGCGTCGTCGAGCTAGTGACCTTCCCCTTTGGCTGGCAGCCAATCATCCAACCGGAGTATATCTTCCCCCTGAACCAGAACATGAGCTGGCGCACACAACGCCCCTCATTCCATAAACAATATTAATCCACTCTAAGAGCGCCGGCATAAAGCTTTAAAAACCTTCGTGTGCCTTCGTGTGCCTTCGTGTACTTTAGTGTGTTTTAGTGTCCAACTCTCACCCTGTTGTATAGTTTTTCATGTTTAAGTATGGCATAACAGCTCATGTTTTCCCTGAAAGCGCAACCTTACTGGCAGCAATGCGCGACTAGACTGATACTAGGCGCCTGGCTGCTTTGCGCCTGGGAACTGAACAAGGCCGTACTTGACAAAGCTGAAGACCGGACCCAGCCCTGGCAGCAGGAACAAAGCCTGGCAGGCGCCCCCGAGGCTTCCGCAAGCATCCGGCAAAGCAGGGACCACCAGCCAGCCTTGGCTCAAAATCAGGCTGGTGCCACCAGGCAGGAAAATCCCAGACAACACTTCACGCTGCTCTCCCATAGTCCCGGAGAGTGGCGTTTTGCGTTTAAATTGCCGGATTTCGAGTTGCTGGAGCTGGCCCGCCCAGATGGACGCTACAGCCTGGCTCGCTTCAAGGGAGAGCTTGAACCCTGGTTTCTACAGCATAAAGGCAAGCCGGAGCTGCCGGTGTTTCGCTGCGATTTTGCCTTGCCGGAGCATGCCGCGTTTGAATTGCAGATAGTCGCATTAGACCAGGAACACATCGCCTGCCTGCCGCCGCTGCCCTCCGCCGGAGCCTTGTTGCGCCAAGACGGGGCGCAGAGCATAACACCCCCGGACCCCGCGGTGTATGCCGGCAGCCTGCCTTTCCCAGAGAGCCTGCACAGCCTGACTGAGGCCTATCATCTGCGCCGTCTGAAGGCAGTGGGCCTGCAAGTTAGCCCGCTGCAATACCTGCCCGAACAGGGTGAACTCTTGGTGACCCGCAGTTTCGAGGCCGTGCTGCGCCTGCAAGGCGAAGAACAGGACAGCCTGCCGACTCTGGATGCCAACGCCAGCTTTGCCGCTTTGCAGAGCCAGCTGTTTTTGAACGCCGGCCAACTTGTACGCGGCTCCCCTCAATATGAGGCGGGGCATCTGCTCATGGTTCTGCCCGGCGACTGGCTAAGCGGCGCCGAGGAGTTCCTGCTCTGGAAGCGGCGCCTGGGCTATCAGGTCAGCCTGGCGGCCTATCCCGGGGACACTGGCACAGGCCCAGAGGCCCTATACGACTATATCGCCCGGCTTTACCGGGAAGAAGGGCTAAGCCATGTGCTGCTCTGCGGGGACTGGGACAAAGTGCCGCCCTGGCGACTGAGCGGAGAACCCCAAGGCAAATCGCCAAAACCGCACCTTAGCTGGGCCGTCAGCACCGACGCGCCCTACGCATTGATGGACAGGGCAAGCTCGGACTATGCCGCCGACCTGATGCTCTCGCGCATCAGTGTCAGCAAGCTTAGCGAGCTGCAAGCGCAATTCGCCAAGCTGCAAGGCTACGAGCATGGCGATAATGCTGACCAGACCTGGCGCCAAAATGGCCTGTTTATGGCCTCCAAGGACAAGGGCATCGGTGGGTTCAACTGGAATAATGAGTTCATCGCCGAAGACGGCGGAGAATTACGCATAGACCGTGTTTATATCGAACGCTTGCGTCGGCGGCTTCTAGGTCAGGCCCTGCTAACCGGCAGCACTTATTTATATGAGGGCGGCTTCCCTGAACCCAGTTCCACAGCCGTCAGCACCGCGCTCAATGCCGGCACCGCACTCTTCTATTACCTCGGGCATGGTTTTGAGGAAAGCTTTAAAACCAGCGGCTTTAAAAATGCCCATGCCCGGGCGTTAAGCAACCACAGCGCTCTGCCTTATGTGCTCGCCCCGGTCTGTGACAGCGGCAATTTCGCTTATCAGATAGATGACTTCCTGAGCGAGGCACTGATGAAAAACCCCGCCGGCGGAGCCGCCGCCGTGCTGGCCAGTACCGGCCAGACTTATTGGCGCGCACCCATAGTCATGCTGTGGAAATTCACCGATTCCCTGCTGCAATGGCAGCAGGCCCTGCCCGACGCCGGCGCACTGGCACTGGGAGCCGTGCTCGAAGGCGTGCGCTACTGCCAGACTACCAGCGACACTGAAAGTAATACCGAAGAGTATTTTTACGAGCTTATGCATCTGTTTGGCGACAGCAGCCAGACTCCACGACTGGGCGCCCCGCGTAGCGTACAGGCTCAGTATGTCTGGCAGAAACAGGGAGTGTTGCTGCGACTGCGAGATGCTGCCGACCAGCCTCTGGCTGGCGCCAAGGCCTGCCTGAGTTTTGGCGAGCCGGAGCAATATGTCGCAGGGCTAAGCAACGAAGAGGGCCTGCTGCTCTTGCCTGTGGAGGACATGGAGCAGGGTCGCTACACATTGCGCATCCTGCATAGCTCTGCACCGCTGCTGCAACTCGAAATAATGACTAGACCCATCCTGGACCTGGATGAGGACGGCAGGGTCAGCAATGCCGAATTGCTCGCCTGGCTGAGCAAATGGAATAATTATTCGG
>JAAZIY010000442.1 GCA_012800625.1 Lentisphaerota bacterium | reverse complement strand
TCATCGAGTTTTTCTGCTTTGTCCGGCTCCCTTTTCCCAACAAACCAAAACGGGCAAGCGGCTTATGCGGCGCCGCAGGCGCCACATAAGCCCTTAGTGTGCCTTCGTGTCTCTTAGTGTCTCTTCGTGTCCTCTCCCTTCGTGTGCCTTAGTGTGTCTTAGTGTCCTAAAGCGCTGTGTTCCTAGTACAGTTTAGGCAGCGGGTTTTGGCGATGGCATTCCTCCATGACTGCGATCTGCTGGCAGACCTGCTCGGGCGGGACAGCCAAGGCCGCTCCGTTCACGAGGACATCGTAGAGGTTGTTGTAGAAACGCGCCGCCATGGAGTTAAACAGGTCCTTGTCGCTTTCCGGCACGGTCCATTTTTCCTCGTGGAAAGTCAGATTATCCTTGCAGTATGAAGGGCCGGGCAGCGGCTCTTTTTGCAGGCTAATCTCCGGGGCCTCCTCCGGCTTATAGTACTTCCACTGTATTTCCTCGGCGGTGCCCGTGAGGCTGCCGTATGTGCCGTAGACCTGATACAGATACTTGCTGTAGTTGGTATTGCTGCAGACCTCGAGGTCGATCACCGGGCGTCCCGGATACGACAGTATCACTTTACAGAAGTCTTCGGCGTCACCCAGGGTGTTGACTACTGCCATGCGGCACCAGACATTAGGCATGATGTCTCGCCCTATGAAACCCAGCAACTGGTCCATGGGATGCGGGCCGGTGTTGAACAGGTTTCCGGCATTGTAGGACTGCAGTGTCTGCCAGTCATAGCGTCGCGAGAAGCCGTTAAAGGCGCATTTGATCATATGAATCTCGCCCAGCACGCCGGAGTTAATCACCTCGCAGACCTGGCGGTAATAGGGTGCGAAACGCGACTGCTGATACACTGCCAGGCAGCGTCCGGTGCGCTTTGAGACCGCAATCAGCTCATGCACCTCATCGGCAGTATGCGCCAGGGGCTTTTCACACAAAACGTGGTGTCCAGCCTCCATGATCTCCTTGGTAATAGGATAGTGCATATGGCTGAATGAGGCATTGACAATGAAGTCCAGCTTCAGGTCCTTGTTGTTGATAAGCTCGCGATAGTCCTGAAAGGACTGGCAGCCATACTCTTTTTCGGCGCGTTCGCAGCGCTCGGCGATCTCGTCGGCCACTGCGACGATCTCAAATTTCTCTGGCACTTTCACCAAGAACTGGCAGTGTATGTCTCTGCCACTGCGTCCTTGTCCAATCACACCCACTCGTAGCCGCTTCGTCATTTTTCTTCTCCTTTTTTCTTAATCGGCAAAGTTATCGAAATAACCTTGTATAAGTACCACTGGTGTTCCCTTGTCACCGGAGCCGCTGGTCAGGTCACAAAGGCTGCCCAGCAAATCGCTCAGCTGTCTTGGCGTGGTTCCCAGCGAGGCTCGTTCGGCGACGGAGCCTGTTTGTTTTTGCCGAATTTTAGTCAAAATATCGGCCTCCACCGTTTTAGGGTCTTGGCCTGCCCTGGTCGCCTCGTCGGCCAGGAATTTCAATTTCAGTTCACATGGCGTGCCTGCCAGTCCGGCAGTGTATCCCGGCGACACCACCGGGTCGGCCAGCTCCCAGATTTTTCCCACCGGGTCTTTGAAGGCGCCGTCGCCATAGACCATGACTTCGATATTCTTGCCGGTGCATTCTTTCAGTCGCCTCTGTACGCTGTCCACCAGCTCTTGGCAATTACGCGGGAAGAGCTTGACGCTGTCTTCGCTGGCCAGATTAGAGCCTAGCAGTCCGTATACTTCGTTATACCCTGCTCCTTCGTGGGCGGGACTGGTGCAGAGTTCATCCAGTCCGCAGACCAGTTCCGCACCGGCCTTCAGCAGCAGTTTTCGGCTTCTTTTTCTACTGTGCACATCGGCCACCAGGACTTTTTTGCAGTATTTGAGTATGCTTCTGGGGTCATTACCCAGGTATATGTCGGCCTTGTCCGGGCCGATAATATCCTTATACAGGGCAATATAGTCCAGTCCGGTGAAGGGATGGCAGATTTTTCCGCCTACCAGGCTGCGGAAGCTCGCCTCGTCAAAGACCTCTGTTCCGGCGTCGATCTCCAGGTCGTCAATCAAATCCGGGTCCACCAAGTGGTTTCCCACCTCGTCCGCCGGATAACTAAGCAGCAGATGCAATTTTTTGCAGGCCTTGGCAATGCCTTTCAGCAGAACCGCAAAGCGGTTTCTTGACAAAATTGGAAAAATCAATCCCAGCTCGCCTTCGGGGAATTTTTCTTTCACAGCGGCGGCGATCTCATCCACGCTCACGTAGTTGCCCTGTGTGCGCGCCAGCGCCGATTCAGTGATCCCCACTACGTCATGGTCGCGGAACTCGAAGCCCTCGTGCTGGGCGGCCTCTAGCAAAGCCTCAATCACCTGTTCGATTAAATCATTGCCCTGTCGAAAGATGGGGCAACGTATGCCACGCACAACCGTGCCTACAGTACGCATTTATATCCTTTGCCTGAGCGCTAAAAGAAAAACATCAAAACAACGTGCTAATATATACAAATTAAGCATAAATACAAGTCTGGCAAACCCTACTGGTGAAACTGAGGGCAAAAAACATGCCTAGGCTTAAAAATTTTGGTGTGACTTAGACCCCATCCAAAAAGGCTCGTAATGTTGAAAGCCCACTTGTGGCGCCCCTTCAGGGCGCCGGATTCGGGGGGGGGGCTTTTACCCAGGGTGGCGCTCGGCTCCTGCGGAGCCTCGCTTACCCTGGGCTGTATTAGGTTGCCCCTTTGGGGCACCAAATGGACTTAACCGCAGAGAAAAATTAGAATTTCTGCCCAAAAAATGCGTTTTTCAGGAGATTTTTCTTTTGTGGTTAACCATCCAGAATCAATACTGCTGGCAAAATCAAAATCATCTGATGAATTGTGCCGCAGAAATGAGCCGTTTTGCCCTTAGCACAATTCACCATAAAACTGCGTATCTACTTGCGCCGTAGGCGCATAACCATGCTTAACCCCAGG
>JAAZIY010000441.1 GCA_012800625.1 Lentisphaerota bacterium | reverse complement strand
GAGATATTCTGCACCACTTCGCTCTGGTACAAGGAGCGATACTTATCCAGACCATTATTACCGCTCGCCATGCTTTTGGAGCGTGTCCAGAGTTTGCCGTCAAAATGGTCATATATCTGCATGAACCAGTAGAGCTTGGCCGGCGTGAAGGCGCGAAACACCAGGTCCTGCCCCATGCCGCTGCCGCTGCCGTTGTCTCCGTCCACGGCAAAGCTACCATCGGGCATAACGCTTTTAGCCTCCAGGTCCAAGAGTGTCGGATTTTGGGCCGAGTCCAGGCTTAGTGTGCCTTTTTCACCCAGCAGCAGTTCTTTGGTGGGAGCCGCCCACTTTTGCCAGACATCGGGAAACTGCTGTTCCTGGTCAGTGCGAAAAGACACCGGAATCAAGCCCATGCTGCGTGTTTTGTTACGTATTGAAAATTGGCTTGAAAACAATGCCACAATCAGGAGTACCAGCAGGAAATGCAGGCTGCGATAAAACCAGTTCTCCCAGTGGAATTTTCTGGAGGCCAGCATTTCTCCGGCTTCTTTGCTCAACTTGGCCAACAGCGCAATACGGGTCTGATACAATATTAATATGCTCAGCATAATCACGCCCAGGAACGAGGGCAGGAACAAGCTCCTGGCCGGGTGCATACCGCCATAGCCGGCAAAGCCCAGGCAGCCCAGCCAAAGCAGGTTATGTTCACGCAGGCTGGCACCCAGAAACAAGGCTGGCAGAAGGATGGCGGTCAGCTCGATAAGCGCGTTGTCCATGGGAATCTGCACCATGCGCATTTGCAGCCAGTAGACAGCAATCCCGGCCACCCCCAGCTGGAAAATCTGGCGCATCCAGCCCGGAAACCAGCGCAGGCTAATACGGGAGAGCAGCATAAAAACCGGGCCGGCCGCCAGGCAGGCAAAGGTCAGATTAGGCTCGCCGTGCATCCAAAGCGCGCAAAGCATGGAGGCCAGGTACAAAGCCAGAAACTTGAGCTGCAACAAGAAAGATATTTCAGGACTCGTACGCATATAAATAAAATCGGCTGCCAGTCATTTCTGCCGCAAAAACCCCTCCAAAACCCCTGTGTTTTAATGTATCTCGGTGTGCTTTAGTGTGACTTCTTGTCCAAAGTCTGCAGCGCATATACGCACCAGGCCACATCGCTGGTGGTGATTTTCACGGTATAGCTGCCGGCGGTGTGTATGCAGCCGCCGCTTTGCAGGCCATTTTTGCTGCCGAAGGAATCAAAGACCAGCTCCCCTGCCTGGTTAAAAGCCTGTATTTGCATAAGGCCGTCGCTTTTCTGCTCATACTCCAGTTTCCAGGCTCCGTCGGCCTCATATGTAAACTCGCGCTCGCCGGCTCCGGCCCACACTGCTTTACGTTCCAGGTCGGGCTGGTCATTCACCCAGCGTTTATGCTTCCATTCCTCGACACTGTCAACGTACTCCTCGACCGACACCCTCCAGCCGCCCATGCTGCCCTCGACGAAGAGGAATTTCTCGCCAAAGCTATGCTTGAACTGTTCGTATCCCATGGTACGTCGCTTAACCGGTCGGCTGACCAGCGGCAGCACTTGTGCCTCTTTCGAGTCAAATAGCGTGACACTCAAAGGGCCGGGGTTGAGGGTGCGATAGCGAACGCGCCAGCGCGCGCCAAAGACCTCGAACTTATCGGTATAGCCAGTGCCGAAACCCTGCCAGGCAAAAGTTTCCACCCAGTGTTGCTCGAAGACCTGCGCACCGCAGGCAAGCCCAAACAACACAAAGAAAACGCAAAGAAAATTCTTCAACATGGTCTGCACTCCAAAAAAATGAACCTCAGCGACAAAATATAAGTTGGATT
>JAAZIY010000440.1 GCA_012800625.1 Lentisphaerota bacterium | reverse complement strand
GGTGAACCTGTGGCGCCGGGGCAGATAGCTGTGCTCTGCCGCACCAACGACGGTTGCAAAGCGGTGCTCAAGGCATTAAACCAGCTCAATATACCTGCTGTGCGCCTAAAAGGCCAAAACGTTTGGTCTAGTGATGAGGCCAAGTCTTTCCTGGAGCTGCTTTATGCCATTGCCCGACCTTTTAGCCGCAACCATATATACGCCGTTATGCTGGGCACCTGGGGAGCCCTGAAGCGGGAACTGCTAATGCCCTGGCAGGAAAACAAGGTCCCCCTGCCCTATGCCGCCCAGCTCTGCCGTAGGCTCGCCAACCGAGCTGAAGTTGGAAACGAAAGCGAGCTGGCTTACGAGCAGGTACTGGAGACCTTTCAAAACCTGCAGGAGCTTTGGCACACATTGGGCTTTAGCAGCTGCTGCCAGGCTGCCTTGCAGGTCTTTGACCTGCCCGTCAGGCTGCTGCAAGAGGAGCAAGGCGAACAAAAGCTGGCCAACCTGAAACAGATAATCGAACTGACCCAGCAGAAGCTTAGCGAACAGCGGCTTAGCCCCGAAGAACTGCTGACCTGGCTGCAGCAAAGCATAGTGGAAAGCAAGAAAGACAGAGAAGGCAAGGAAGGCAGCGAGGCACGCAAAGCCAGCGACAATCCAGCCGTACAAGTAATGACCATACATGGCAGCAAAGGCCTGGAATTCCCAATCGTCTTCGTGCCGGAAATGCATCATAAGGCTGGTGGCGGGTCTCAAGGCCCAATCGAGGCGCATGATAAAGAAGGAAGGCTGCAAGCCGGCATTGCGCCACCCAAAGAAGAGAAAAACCCATACTTTACTGAGCTACAAAACCAGTATAAGCAAGAACAGCTCGAGGAACACCGCCGCCTGACCTATGTGGCTCTGACTCGCACCATACATGGATGCAGAATACTGTACGATGGCTCCCAGGGAAACAACTGCGATTACTTCTTGCCTGAGAAGGCTGCTCTGCCGGACTCGCTGCTGGACAAGCAGCCCAGCGACTGGAAACAAAAACTGACGGATTTGGCTTGGCAGGGCGAAGCGCCGCCGCCTCTGCAAGCGCCGCCGCCGCGTCCAGTCCTGAAACGCAAAAACCTTATTTCCAGCTTCAGCGCATTTGCGCCCAGCACTCAGGCTCCTGGTCTGCAAATACTGCCGCAGATTTACGAGCATGAAAGCGAGGCAGACAACGATCCGCCAGAAATGCTGCTCTCTGATGCTCAGGAAACCGAGGAGATTGCGGATATCTTCGCATTTCCCGCCGGCGAAAGAACCGGTAATTGCTGGCATGAGATTTTCGAGCAGCTCTCCTTCGACGCTGATGAGGAGCAGATCAAGAACCAAGTGCAGGCTAGCTTGCAGGACTACGGCTTTGCCGGCGGCAAATACGGCGCTGAGCGCCTGTGCGCCGTCAGCGACATGGTGCAAAACACCCTGAATTATCCGCTGCCCGCCCTCGCGAACGCCGGTGTTTTCTCCCTAAATAAGCTCGAGAGCCGCAAATGCATCAAGGAATGGGAGTTTTTCTTTACAGCCAAGCCAGAATTGAATAGTGAGGCACTGAAAGAGGCGATCCGCAAGGATGAGACGCACCGGGGATTCATCGAGGACTTGGCGACACGGAGCTGGAATCGCACTCTGATTGAAGGCGCCATGACCGGATATATAGACCTCTGGTTCGAGCATCAGGGACGTTATTACATACTGGACTGGAAGTCCAACCGCATACAGGGAAAACCGCAAAACTTTGCTGTCAATGAGCTGCATGGCGAAATGTCGCGGCAGCGCTACTGGCTGCAGTATCTCTTCTACACAGTGGCCTTGAATCGCTTCTTGCAAGAAAATTTGCGTGACTATAGCTACGAGAAGAATTTCGGCGGCGTCTATTACCTTTTCTTGCGCGGCCTGGACCAGGAGGGGCAACGCGGAGTTTACGCCTGCCGTCCAGCCCCATCCCTGGTGCAAGAGCTTAGCGAACTGCTGATCAACTAGCCCCCGTCCAAAAAGGTCATAACGCCGAGAGGCCGTTTGTGGCGCCCCTTCAGGGCGCCGGATTCGGGGGGGACTTTTATCCCAGGGTGGCGCTCGGCTCCTACGGAGCCTCGCTTACCCTGGGCTTCATTAGGTTGCCCCTTTCAGGGCACCAAGCCGGCGCCCCTTCAGGGCGCTGG
>JAAZIY010000439.1 GCA_012800625.1 Lentisphaerota bacterium | reverse complement strand
TGTGGTTGGTGTTTTCTCACGCCGGCTAAAGCCGGCTAAGAGCGCAAGCTAAAGCTTGAGCTACGAACATAGGCCGGCTAAAGCCGGCGGAGAACAGTTCTCATCCTTTTTGAACGGGATCCAAGTCGCACTAAGTCACACCAAGAGGTGGCAGCTTGTTTTCAGGCAGGCTTCAAACAAAAAGCGCTTTTGCTGCGTTATGTTGTAAGTGGAAGCAAGGAGTGTGAATGCCATGAAAATTTCCCGGCTGATGATTTTGGCTCTATGGTTTTTGTTTCCTGGTATTTTACCGGCGCAGACCGGGACACCGGGAGATGCCGGCACGGTTTTTGTTCTGCCTATACAGGGTCCCATAGACAAGGGGCTGGTGATGGTGCTGCGCCGCGCCTTTCGTGAGCTGCGCCAAATGCAGCCCAAGGCCCTGATTTTAGAGCTGGACACGCCCGGTGGCGGTCTGCAGGAGACCCGCGAGCTAATCGACTGGCTGCGTGCCGCGCGCAAGGAGGGCTGCCAGGTCTACGCCTATGTGAAGAAAGACGCCTTGAGCGCCGGAGCCATACTGGCCTTGAGCACGCAGGCTATCTATATGTCTGAGTCCGGCATTATAGGCAGCGCCATGCCTATTAGCATTTCACCTTTGGGCGGCGGCGTGCAAGAGCTGCCGGCGGACGTGAAGGAGAAGATGCTTTCCGCGGTGCGCGCCATAGTGCAGGGATTGGCCCAGGAAAACGGCTATCGTGAAGAACTGGCCATTGCCATGGTGGACCCGCAGCACCACGACCTGATGGACGGCGAGGAGCTGCTCTGCGCCCAGGGCAAGCTGTTGAACCTGACCGCGCGCGATGCCGCCAAGCTGTCCAAGGATGACGGACAGCCCCTGCTGGCCGCCGGCATGGTGAAAGACCTGGATGATATGCTTAGCCAGCTGGGCTTGGCCGAGGCGCAGCTGCGCCGTTTCAGCGAGGAGAAGGCCGACCGCCTGGCACGCTGGATCACCGCTTTTGGACCACTGTTGCTGGGGCTGGGCGTACTGGGGCTGTGGATAGAGTTTAAAACGCCGGGCTTCGGTGTTTTCGGATTTTCTGGCATAGCTCTTTTGGCGCTCTATTTCTTTGGACACTATGTGGCCGGGCTGGCGGGGCTGGAGGAGCTTACGCTTATTTTGCTGGGCATTATATTGCTGGCGGTGGAGATATTCTTGATACCCGGTTTTGGGCTTACCGGGGTGGCCGGCATATTGTGCTTGCTGGTCGGCGCGGGCATGGCGGTGATGCCTAAAATACCCAAGGTGCTGCCCTTGGCCGGCGTGCCGCCGGTCTCGTATATGGTTTATTTGCAGTCGGCGCTGCAATCGTTATTTTTGACTGCTGCGACGGTGGCGCTGGGCTTATGGCTGATTGGCAAATATTTTCCGGCTTTGCCGGTCTATAAGCGCTTGGTGATGCAGGGCGGCCTGAAGCCGGGTACCGGGGCAGAGCAGGGCGGGGAGAGTGGGCAAGACGCTTTGTTGCCAGGCCAGAAGGGTATTAGCCTGACTGCCTTGCACCCATCCGGCATTGCTAGGATTGATGGCCGACGGGTTGATGTTATGAGTCAGGGGGAATATATTGAAAAAGACGCGGAGATTCAGGTCATACAGGTAAGCGCCATGTCTGTGCTGGTGCGTAAAGCCTAGCATGCTGGTTTTTGTGTTGCCGGCCGGCCAATTTTTGGACATCAAGTCACTTGAATTATGTTAATGCGCCCAGCCGTCTTTTTTGGCTCTAGCAAGCAATGCAGTGGATAAGAAAAGCAAGATCAACCGTTATTATGCCAGTCGGGTTTATGCCGACCGCGAGGGTTACGAGATATTGAGCTGGAGCAGTCGCGAAGTGCAAATGCTGCGCTTTAAAGTGCTGCTCGATATCATGCGGAGGCATTTTTGCGAGACGGCTTGTCCCAGACTACTGGATGTAGGCTGCGGCCTGGGTGAGCTGGCGAGCTTTTTGGAAAAGGCCGGCTTTCCGGTGAAATATACCGGCGTGGATATAACCGAGGAGGTGCTGGCGGAGGGGCGGAGGCGGCATGCGGAGCTGGATCTGCGGCTGCTGGACGTGTTTCAGAAAAAATGTCCCTTTGGCGAGCAGTCTTTCGATGTCGTATATGCCTCTGGCATCTTTAATATGGAGCTAGGCAACAACGAGGCTTTTGCGCACACTGCGCTGCGTCGTTTTCAATATTTGAGCAGCAAGCTGGTAGTGCCCAACTTCCTGCATGCGCGCAGCAGCTTTCAACCGCGTATCTGTCACTACTATCTGCCCGAGAAATTATTGGAAGCTCTAGACGAGAATAAATATGTGGCGCAGACGCATGAAGACTACCTGGATAACGACTTCACCCTGGAGTTGCTGCGCCTAGGGGGAGGACACGAAGGGACACGAAGAGGCACTAAGGCACACTAAGGGTGCCTTAGTGTCCAAAATCCAGCCAGCCCCCCTTTTGGACGGGGTTTAGATTATTCTATAGGCATTGCGCAGAGGTTTTGGTCTGCGGCCAGTTGCATTTGCAGTGCCACCCTTGAGGTTTTGAAGACGTATTGGCTGCAGAGTTGTCCGGGTTTGGTTTTGCCCTCGATCTCGGCGATGATCTGCTCCAGGTAGCTTTCTTCGGCATTTGCTTTTTCTTGTTTCAGGTACTGCGGCTCTTCGCTCTGGCTGTCTGCGAACATGAGTTTATCATCACCGTTTTGGCTTTCCAGCAGTCCCTGGTCTCCGTGCACGGTTACGCGCCAGTATTGTCTGACTTTGAAGCCGCATTTGTCAGGGCTTAGGTATGAGAAATCGGCGATCATGCCGCCGCCGTTACTAAGTTTGAGCATAATTTGGGCGCATTCTTTGAACCATGGTGTTTGGCTGGCCTTTGCGTTCCAGCATCGCGCTGCGCTGACTTCGGCGATTTCCAGTCCAGTAAGCCAGGGCACTAGGTCGGCGGCGTGTATGCCTATGTCATTGATGGTTCCGCCGTGCTTATTTTTCTCGAAGTACCAGGCGGGTCTGCTGCCCAGCATAAGGGGGTGCTGTCCGCTTACGCATAGAGTGCGCACTTGCCCTATGGCGCCTTCTGCGATCATCTCTTTCATGCGCTGCAGCAC
>JAAZIY010000438.1 GCA_012800625.1 Lentisphaerota bacterium | reverse complement strand
GGTTTGCCTTTTTGCCGCAGTTGCACAAGGGCAGACCCGGCGGGCAGACGCAGCTGCTAGCCTCATGCCGGAAGAAATTCTTGACGATGCGGTCTTCGAGGGAGTGGAAGCTAATCACCGCTATGCGTCCACCTATGCGGCAGATTTGCAAGGCTGCCTGCAAGGCCAGTCGCAGCTCTTCAAGCTCGGCGTTGACTGCGATGCGTAGCGCCTGAAAGCTCCTGGTGGCTGGAGGCAGGCCGTGCTGCCTGGCTCTGCCCACGATTCTCTCTAGTAACTCATTTAGCTCTCTGGTACTCTCCCAGGGTTTGAGCTCTCGTCTTTCCACAATTGCCTTGGCGATGCGCCTGGCCTTGCGCTCTTCGCCGTAATGATAGAGGATATCGGCCAGCTCCTGCTCGGGTAGCTGGTTCAACAGGTCTGCTGCGCTTTGCCCTTCCTGTGGATTCATGCGCATATCCAAGGGGGCGTCAAAGCGGAAGGAGAAGCCCCTTGCCGGGTTGTCAATCTGTGCGGATGACACCCCGATATCGAGCAGCACACCGTCTACCTCCTGCCAGCCCTGCTGCTCTGCCAGGCTTTGCATCTGCGAGAAGCGTCCCTGCACTGCCCTAAAGCGTTCGCCCCAGCCTTGCAGCCTTAAGCTGGCCGCCGCCAGCGCCTCCGGATCGCGGTCTATGCCCAGCACTTCGGCCTCTGGCAGACTGCGCAATATGCCCTCGCTGTGTCCGCCGCCGCCTAGCGTGCCGTCGATAAAACGCCTGCCGCGGTTTTCACAGAGCAGCCCCAGCGCCTCGTCCAGCAATACTGATTGATGTTGAAAAGTCATCTGTAGCGAAGCTGATGAATGTGTCCTTGTCAGTCTCCATATCTCCTTCAAATAGTGGAGCTTGCTTTCAAAGCGCTGGCCTTTTCCTCGATGCGCTGCAGATGGTCCAAACTCATGTCGCTGGGATTGCTTAGCTCCTCCTTATTTTCAGGAGCGACGATGCTGCCGCAAAAGATTGCTCCGAGAAACACCGCTTTATTGCTGATGCCCGCATGTGTGGCCAGGGCTTGGTCCAGCGCAAAACGCCCCTGCTTGTCCAGATTGACGATCTGCATCTTGGAGGCTATGTCCTCACAGGCTCCCATGCCGTCACCATCAAGCACCGAAATTCGTTCAGCGCTGTCAAACAATTTTTCGGCGCGCTCTTCCGTTATGACAAATATACGCTTATTGCGTCCGGGAACCAAGAAAAACTGCGTATCCTCAGTGTCTTCAGGCAAGCGCCAGCTCTTAGGCATGGCAATGCGGCGCTGCGCATCCACCGAAACCGGATGCGTGCCGGAAAAAAACCGCTTGCGATTAGACGAGGACCTAGACATAATGCCAATTCAACTCAAACAGAAATAAAATCTTTCACCTAAATCACCCTAAACAACCCAAAATCCCCCTATCTTCCACTGACATTACCCTAACTTAGGTGTTTATTTCAATTGTGCAAGCGTTTTTTAGGATTTTTTGCGACTTTTTTTTCTCCTCCGCTCCCGTCCCCTATCGAGTCCACAAATGACTCTTTAAGACGAATACGCCTTCGTGTGCCTTCGTGTCCTCCTCCCTCCGTGTGCCTTAGTGGTTCCAAGACTTTTTATCCAGATTCTCTATATACCTGAGCTACCATGTACCCTCTATGCCGTCCTCTGCTTTTCCTGAGCGCAGTCTTCATCACCCTGGCTCCGTGCGTTTTTGCCATCGACTATACGCTGGCGCAGTCTGGGCAGGCCAAGGCTCAGATTATCGTACCGGCCTTGCCGGCCAGCATTAGCGCTGAATGGGCTGCAAAAGAGCTGCAAGAGCATATCCGCCTGATCAGCGGCGCCACGCTGCCCATCATCAGCGATGCGGAGAGCCCCAATCCCGGCCTGCTTAACATCTCAGTGGGAGACAGCGCCCTGAGCCGAGCTGCCGGCCTGCACATGGGAAACCTGAAAGAACAGGAGTATTGCCTGAGCTTCAAAGCAGAAGGGATTTTCCTGCTCGGACGCGACATTTACCCCAACCCCTGGCCTTTAAGCCAAAGCGGACACTACAAAGCGGCAAAAGGACGCTTCGGACTGGGGCAGGCGCCCAATAGCAGCAGTATTAACTGGGACTCGCATAACTTTCCCGACCATAAAGGCAGCATAGAGCTCTGGATGAGCGGCGACGTAAAAGGGAATATCTGGCGCATCGCCAGCAATGACTTTCAGGAGTCACACACCTTTTATACCGATGAGAAAAACCAGCACCGAATCTCTTACGCCACCTGGACCGAAGGACGCAGAGAAACCATATCCACCGAAGCCCTGAGCCTAGGCTGGCATCTGCTTTGCGCTAACTGGGACAGTGAAAAAGGAATAAAACAAATTCTGGTGGACGGCAAAATCGTGGCTGAAGGCAAGTATGAACAGACAAAATGTGCCCGCGCAAACAGCTTCGATATCAATCCGCGACAGGCCGGCGTGCTCGATGAATTTCGTATGTCCAGAGACGTCAACCGCTACTACGAAGACGGCCTGCCCAGCGAACCATTCAAAAAAGACCAGTACACTAAGCTCTTGCTTAACTTCGACCATGAGCAAGGTGTGCTGTATGACGGCGAGACTCCGGCCAAACCGCGACCCAAGGCCGAAGTGCCACGCTTTGGCGTCGAAACCGGCAGCGTCTTTGCGGTTTATGAATTCCTCGAAGACTACTGCGGAGTACGCTGGTATTTTGCCGGCGACCTGGGTCGGGTATACCCCAAAAAAGACGAGCTGAGTTTCTCCGCCTCAGGCACGAACACGCGCCGCCCTGCCATCCTTTACCGCTCCTCGAGCGGCATGACCGAGAGCGACTCGCCCATGAGCAGAATACTGCATAACCACCCCAACAGTCAAGAACGCGATATATACCATATGAGAATGAGGATGCCGCTCTGGACACGCTTCAATACAAATCATTCCTTTTATGAATATTATGACCGCTACTGGCGCAAAAATGACAAGAAACCGCAGCTTTTTGTCGAACATAAACCACGTTTGTTCGCCAAGAACCAAGACGGCTCGCCTATGGGGGACCCGCCGCCGCAAATGTGCTATAGCGAGCCGGAATTCATCGCGCAAGTCGTAGCAGACGCCAAAGAGGCCTACGCCCAGGGCAAGCGCTTTTTTGCCGTGGTGCCTATGGACAACATGAGCTGGTGCCAGTGCCCCAAATGCATAGTGCAGCACACCCCGCAACACGAGCGCAAGGGCGGCTCCTTCTCTTCAGGATACGCCAGCGAATACGTTTGGGAATTCACTGCCAAAGTGGCTAGGGAGCTAAAGGAACCTTGCCCCGAGTTAATCATAGGTCAGATGAGCTATGCCGATTATGCCCAGGCGCCCAAAAATGTAACCTTGCCTGACAATGTCGCCGCCGGTCCCTGCTGGGCACCCAACCTATATTTTTCGCTGCAAAACCGAGGTGAAGTGAAGATGTATAATGAGTGGGTGGAGATGAAAAAAAGCACCGGCATTATGCTCAATTGCTGGATATATCAATGCTTCCCCGACCAGTACGGCCAGATGCAGGGCTTCAAAGCCTGGCCTGGCTTTCACGCCCACCGCATCCCGAAATACCTGCAAAAAATGGCCGAAGACAAAGTGGAGTCATTGTTCTTCTGTGGCGTGACGCCATATATAGACGGATATTTAAGCGCCAGGCTCGCCATGCAACCAGAACTGGATGTGGATGCCCTGCTCGCTGAATTCTTTGCATTATACTACGGCAAGGCTGCCGAACCCATGCAGAATATCTATAAGCGCATCGAGCAGTCCTATCTGGTTCAGGGCGCACACAGCCTGCTGCAGTCTTACGACCGCTACCAGGTAAGAGAAATCCTGCAAGAGCTGCAGACCTGGATGGAACAAGCCAAAAGCCTGGCGGAAAACGAGGAGCAGCGCAACCGCATCGCACTTTTCGAACAGGCCGTCTTGCAGCATATGCTGCAAGGCTGGCAGCAGTTCCAAAACACCTGGCAGGGAAAGCCGCCATATCCCTTCTCATACCGGGACGGCAAAAACCCGCCGGAAAGCGCAGCCGGCAAATTTGGCTCGGCACTGCGCATGGGACGGGGCATCAGCATCTGGAACCACGGCTTCAACGACCAGGCTGGAACCCTGGAACTCTGGGTCTACGGCTCCAAAGAAGCCAGCGAAGACATGAGCAACGGTACTATCTTCCATATCAATTCCAACCCGCTGCTCTCCCAGGCGCCATATAGCGGACATGAGCTAAGACGCAAAAGCTATGAGGGCGCCGATGGACAAAGCCACTGCGACATGTATGCCTACAAAACCTGGGTGGGAGAACAAGTGCAGGAGCTCGAGCTGGCTGTAGGCGAAGGCTGGCATCAGCTGATGATCAGCTGGGACGCAGAAAAAAAGAGCATGCAAATGGCTCTGGATGGAACAATGAAAGTCAGCACCACATATCAGCCAACCCACTGCGCCCTGGCAAGACGACTCGCAGTGGCAGGCTCAGCAGACGGACCCGACCTGAGCGGAGAATCTTTCGGCGACTGGGCCTGGTCCAAAGGTATCATTGATGAATTGAGGCTCTCAAACATAGTCAGAGCGCCAGCCCTGCAAACCGAGCCTTACAAAGCAGACCAGCACACACTCATACTGCTGCACTTCGACCAGGAACCAGGACAGTTCCTGATCGAGTCCAGCGGCAGAAACTGGCAATAGATAAATCCAGCGCCCTTACAGGGCACCGGATTTTTGGGGGGCTTTTACCCAGGGTGTCGCTCGGCCTGCGGCCTCGCTTACCC
>JAAZIY010000437.1 GCA_012800625.1 Lentisphaerota bacterium | reverse complement strand
TTATTTACAGGAGAAGAAGGCGAAAGAGGTCTCTGATTCGCCCAGCGAGACTAGGCTCAGCCTGGTATATCCTGCGGCGCGCAACCTGGTTTTCCGCAATGGCTCGCTGCTGTTTGATCCGGACAAGAGCGAGACTGAGAGCTTTATTACGCTTTCCACGAAGGAGTTTATTCCGAAAAAAGGCTATGCCCTCACCAGTTCGGCGCCGCGCTTGCAAATCCGTTATGACAAGCATGGTTTAGTTTTACAGCTAGCCGCTTTGAACGGGGATATTCAGGGTCCGCAGAAGGCGCTTTACAAGGCGAGCTGGACCTATGAGGCACGCATGAACAAGGCCGGCAAATGGAGCTGGCGCTGGCTGGCAAGATACCAGAAGCCGAGTGAACCCGGAAAGACCGGCGAAAACTGGCTGCTGACCATAGACCAAAACGGAGCGGAAAACAACGAGAAAAGCAAATAAGCAGTGCAGGGCAATAGCTAGAGACCTGAATTTGCCCTTAGCATACAAAGCTACACTAAGACGACTTGGTGTAGCTTCGTGTGTTTTAGTGTGTCTTCGTGTCCAAAATTCCGCCAAGCACCCTTTTTGTACGGGCTTTATTTTAGACGTATTTGATGCGGGCGTTTTTCTGCAGGGTTTCCGGGCTTATTTCTGCGAATGCGTTGATCAGCTCGACATGGAAGCTGCCGCTGCCTAATGAGGGTGTTATTTTGGCGGCGGCGATTTCCCCTGCCAGTCCTGATATAGCCACTGCGGTGGCGGCGGCTTCAAGTGGCTCAGTTGGCTGTGCTGCTACACAGCAGGCGACCAGGGCGCTACACATGCAGCCAGTGCCGGTGACTTTCTGCAAGAGGGGATGCTGGTTGTAGATTGCCAGGCATTTTTTGCCGTCGCTGACATAGTCGATTTTGCCGGTGGCGGCCACCACGCAGTTGAATTTTCGCGCGGCCTCCAGCGCCATGGCGCTGAAGTCGGCTTCTGCGGTGACGCTATCGACGCCGCGGGTTTCGCCTGAAAGCCCCAAGAGGGCGCGTATTTCGGACTGGTTGCCGCGAATAATCGAGATGCGCAGCTCGCTGAGGAGCCTCTCCGAGCTTTTTGTTCTGTAAGGGGTTGCTCCGGCGCCTACCGGGTCCAGTATCACGGGGATATTTTTGGCGTTAGCGGCCATTCCGGCCATGAGCATGGCCTTGATGCTGTCCTCGTCAGGCGTACCTATGTTAAGCAGCAGTGCCTGCGCCAGGGCGACCATGTCCTCGACTTCTTGGGGGGCGTGCGCCATGACTGGTGAGGCGCCTATGGCCAGACTGGCATTGGCGCAGTCGGTGACGGTGACATAGTTGGTGATCTGGTGCACCAGAGGTTGACGACTGCGCACCAAGGATAGTATGTGACTTAAAAAATCGTAAGACATATGAAAACCTTATTGGCGGTGGCCTGAGCTGTTGCAGGGACTTTAGTGTGACTTGGCGCCCAAAGTCCCAAGCTGGCTCTATCTCTCTCTAAGCCTTTCGCTGGCTTTGCGCAGGGTTTCTTTTTCCGCATCGCTGAGCTTGTCGTAACCGACTATGGAGATACGGTCCAGCACGCGGTCCAGCTCTTAGGAGTCCAGGGGCTGCTTGTTGCCGCCGCCTCCAGCCGGCTTTTGCGGTGTGGTCCAGGGGCCTTTTGCTGGTTTATGAAAAAACTTGCGCAAGAAGTCCAACTTTGGAAAGGTCAGTTTGCCGCCCAGGCGCCTCATAAAGAGGAATCCGCCCAGTGCTCCGCCCAGGTGTGCCAGGTGCGCGATGTTGCTGTTGCCTTGCAACGAGAACAACTCGATAAATACATAAACCCAGACCAGGACCCAGAGTTTTACCGGGATCGGTGGGATAAGCAGCATGAAACTGGCCTGCGGGAAGGCCATAGCGGCAGCGACCATGAGTCCGAAGAGCGCGCCGCTGGCTCCGACACAGGGCACATGGGAGCCCCAGTTGGCCAGCATCCAGAGCAGGCCGCCAATCAGCCCGCTGGTCAGATACAGCGCCAGGAAGCGCTTTTCGCCCAGGGGGTGTTCCAGCAGGCTGCCAAAGAGGTAGACTCCGTACATATTGAAAAACAGGTGCCAGGTGCCGCCGTGTACAAACATATAGCTGGCCAAACGCCAAAACTCCCCTTGCATTACCTTGGCCGGGCTTAAGGCCAGGACGGAGCCGATTGCGCTACGCTCGCCGCCGGTCAGAATGCAGAGCAGGTAGACGACGCAGTTGACGATTATCAGGCGTTTGACGAGGGACATCTGCGGAGCGGTGGCCCGGCGGTAACCGCGCGGGGGCGGATTGCGCATATAGTCGCGGTCGCTTAGCATATGAATAACCTTTAGGTTGGAAAAACTGCTTTGGGACAAACATATAATATACCTGCTTTTGAAGACGGCATTAGGACCTTTGGGATTTTTGGGACGGGAGCTGGGACAAGCCGGCATCCTTGCCGGCATAGGGCCTATTGGCGCTAACTTAAGCCTGAAAAGTGTTGTTCTCCGCCGGCTTCAGCCGGCGTATGTTCGTAGTTCAAGCTTCAGCTTGCGCTCTTCGCAAGCTTTAGCTTGCGCGTTCTCCGCCGGCTTCAGCCGGCGTGAGAAGGTATCAACCACAAGATTTTTTT
>JAAZIY010000436.1 GCA_012800625.1 Lentisphaerota bacterium | reverse complement strand
TCCTCTTTTTTGTGTCTTTTGTGCCTTTTGTGGTTCAAGGGCTTTTTGGACGGGGTCTAACTTAATGGCGCCTGCGGCGCCACATAAGCCCTTAGTGTGCCTTCGTGTCTCTTCGTGTCTCTTCGTGTCCAACCCTCTTCCCGACCCTTCCATGAGTTCACTCGCCTCCCAGATATCCCGCCGGCGCAGCTTTGCCATTATCTCGCATCCCGACGCCGGCAAAACCACGCTCACCGAAAAGCTGCTGCTTTACGGCGGCGCGCTGCAGCTGGCCGGCTCAGTTAAAGCCAAGCGAAACCAGCGCAACACCACTTCTGACTGGATGGAGATAGAGAAGCAGCGCGGCATCTCGATTTCCTCAACCGTGCTGCAGTTCGAGTACCGCGGCTACTGCATCAACCTGCTCGACACACCCGGCCACAAAGACTTCTCCGAAGACACCTACAGGGTGCTTACCGCCGTGGACAGCGTCATCATGGTCATCGACGCCGGCAAGGGCATAGAAGAGCGCACCCGCAAGCTCTTTGAAATCTGCCGCCTACGCGGCATACCCATTTTCACCTTCATGAACAAGCTGGACCGACCCGCGCTCAACCCCCTGCAGCTGCTTGACGACCTCGAAAACGTGCTGGGCATAGGTGGCTTCCCGGTCACCTGGCCGCTGGGAGACGGGCCGGATTTCAAAGGCGTATATGACCGCCTGCGCAAAGAACTGCACCTCTTCAACAACCAGGGCAAAGGCAGCGCCAAGGCCATCGAGCATATCACCGGGGCCGATGACGAGCGCATCGCTCAACTTATGCACCCCGATACATACCGGGAATGGCTCGAACAAGTGGAACTGCTCACACTGGCAGGAGAGGAATTCGACCAGGATAAGCTGCGAGCCGGAGAGCTAACACCAGTATTCTTCGGCAGCGGCATAAATAATTTCGGCGTGCAACTGCTGCTGGATTACTTCGTCGAACACGCCAGCACACCATTGCCACGCAAGTCAAACCTGGGACTCATAGAGCCGGAACGAGAAGACTTCTCAGCCTTCGTATTTAAAATACAGGCCAATATGGACCCCAATCACCGCGACAGCCTATCATTTATACGCGTCTGCTCCGGAGTCTTCAGCAAGGATATGAGCGTACCTAACCCGCGAGGCGGGCGCGCGCTAAGACTGTCATATCCGCAAAAACTCTTTGGACAGGAACGCGAAACCCTGGAAAATGCCTACCCCGGAGACATAGTCGGACTGGTCAGCCACGGCAATTTCCGCATCGGCGACACCCTCAGCAATGTGCCGGAGCTGTCCTACAACGAGATACCGCGCTTCCCGCCAGAGGTCTTCGCCTACCTGCACAACAACTCGCCATCGCGCTACAAACAGTTTCAGGACGGCCTGGAACAGCTTATCAATGAAGGCGTTATCCAGGTCTTCTATATGCACAACGCGCAGCAAAAAACAGCCCTGCTTGGCGCCGTGGGGCAATTGCAGTTTGACGTGGTCAAGCACCGCCTGGAAAATGAATATGCCGCCGATGTGCGCCTGGAACCCTCACCCTTCACCCAGATACGCTGGCTGCATAAAGACTGTGACCCAAGCCGGCTCGAAGGACAGTACCTGGGCAGCAATGTGCGCATGGCTAACGACTTGGATAATTGCGCCATACTGCTCTTCCCGGATGAATGGGCAGTGGACTACTTCGAGGAGAAAAACCCGGAAATCAAATTGCTGAAATACTCTCCCTTGCAAGGAGACACAATTTGATGGCAAGCAAGCAGGCCAGCAGTAGCCAAACAGGGCGCGACCCGCAGGCTTTTTTGCCGCAGCGCTATGCGCGGCAAAGCTTTAGCCCCGAACTGTGGCAGCGCTTCAGCGAAGCCGCCGCAGCCCTGGGACTGAGCTTCAGCGCCGAACAGAAGCTGCGTCTCGAAGCGCTCTATAGCCACCTGCTCGGAGTCAATGCCTGGCTGAATCTCACCAGGCTGAGCAGCCCCGAGGAATACCTCATACTGCATGTGCTCGATTCGCTGACCGCACTGGAATTGTGTAAAAAACACAGCCGACCCGGAGACCTGCTGCTGGACCTGGGAAGCGGCGCAGGATACCCAGGACTGCCGCTGGCCATGCACATGACTGACCGAAAATTCCTGCTCCTGGACAGCCGACGCAAAAAAGCCGAGTTTCTCAAACATACCATCGCCTTGCTGCCCGAAGCACAGCTGCAGGCACTCTGTTTCAGAGGCCGCGAAGTAGCCAGACACTGCCCCGAAATCCGGCATGCCTGCACAGTGCTGACCGCCAGGGCAGTGGGAGCCGCCGCCGAGCTTCTGCTCGACGCCGAGCAGCTGCTGAAACCCGGCGGCCACCTCCTCCTACTCAAAGGCCCGAAATTCCTGCAGGAGGAGAACGAGCAATTCGAGCAAGCCTGCCAAAAGCTGGGCTTCAAGCCCGAGCTGGCCGCCCCGGTTCGCCTGCCGGAACTGGGCCAGGAAAGATACCTGGTGCTGGCCAAAAAACTCTGAAACGCAGGCCTTAGTGTAACTTCGTGTGTCTTCGTGTCCAAGCAGTCCGGGGATAAACTTAAGAGAATAAATCATGGGCGAGGCGATTTTATCAGTGCAAGACCTGTGCTTGACTCTGCAAGGCACGCAGATACTGCATGATATCAGCTTTCAGCTCGAACGCGGCGCCTGCCACAGTATATTAGGCCCCAACGGCGCCGGCAAGTCCAGCCTCCTGAAATGCCTCAACCGCATACAGCAGAACTACAGCGGCGATGTTTTTATAGAAGGCTGCGACAGCCGCAGCCTGACTCAGCGCCAGATCGCCCAGCGCATCGCCTTTGTCTCGCAGCGCCACGGCGTACAGGCCAACTATCAGGTGCAGGAATTCCTCCTGCTCAGCCGTTTTGCCCGACACAAGGCTTGGCACAAAAACGACGCCAAAGACCGGGAAGCGCTGGAATTCGCAGTGGAAAACACCGGCATCAGTGCCTTCTTGCAGCGCGACCTGCCCTCGCTTAGCGGCGGCGAACAACAAAAAGTATTTATCGCCGCCGCCCTTATGCAGCAAAGCCCCATATTATTGCTCGATGAGCCGGCCACCTTCCTGGACCCGCGCTACCAAAAGCAAATCAACGAAATGCTGCTAAAATTAAAAAAACAAAGACGGCTCACCATCTTGCAGGTCACCCACGACATCAACGCCGCCGCCCAGCTCTCCGACCGCTTGTTTCTGCTCAAAGACAGCAGACTGCTGCAAGAAGGCAGCCCAGCTCAGCTGATCAATGCAAAGACCATGCAAGGCCTCTTCGACAGCAACTTCAGCTGCCTGAGCAAACCGGACGGAAGTAAAGTCATCATCTGAGCAGCATTCCTGTGTAAAAACCCGCTTACCGGCCAGCTTAGTCTTGCAGCTTTCGTGTATATATGAGACGGTCGTCGTCCTTGGCGTAGTAGTCCTTGATGCGTGCCTCGACCCGGTAGCCGTTGCGCGCATAGAAAGCCTGGGTTGGGGCGTAAAGCTCTCTGGATGAGGTCTCAATGATTAGCAGCCTGCCTCCTTGAGAGCGGCATTCCTGTTCGACAAAACGCAGAAGCTTTTTGCCTATGCCTTGAGACTGCAGGCGCGGGTGCACCGCGATCCAGTAGAGGTCGAAGCTGCCGGCGGTCGCCGGGCTGGGGCCGAAGCAGACGTAGCCGGCAAGCTCCCCGTCCAGACTGGCGACATGAATGCAGTAGTCCTTTTGCTCAGGTTTTTGCAGAAAAATACCGAGCAGCTCATCGGCGACTTCTATCTCGGCCTGGCTGAACATGCCACTCAAGCTCAGTATGCGCAGCACCTGTGAGCGGTCCTCAAGGCGCAGTTCCCTGATTTCCACATTCAGCTCATCCGGCTGGCGGGCAGCGCCAGGCGCGGCCTTGCCCGAAACGCTAGCCGGCAGCGGTTTTTGGGAAGTAATAACACCCCTGCGATATTTATCTTGTGCCTCGGCTATAAGGCACAAGACAAATTCCTCATAGCTGAGATTATCGGCCTGCAGAGCCTTGCTGAAGCCGGCTGCCGGGCCTATATCGGGATTGGGATTGTACTCCAGTACAAAAAGCCTGCCCTGCCTGTCCAGGCGCATATCCACGCGGCCATATGAATTTGCCAACAGCGCCTGATGGCTTGCCATTGCACATTGGCTCAGTTTATTTTGCAGTGCCTGAGGCAAGTTAATGGCGGGTTGCGACACCGTATTTGCAAAGCGCTGGTCTTTTTCCAGCCATTTGGCGGCATGACATAGGATATGCTCCTCTCCCGGCGGCAGTCTTGAAAAGTCGATTTCCAGCGCGCCTAGGCAGCGCACTCGTCCGGCTTCGGGCATGATGGCGACATTAAACTCGCGTCCCTCGACAAACTCCTCGAGCAGAACCCCTTCTTTGGCATAACGCGGCAAGAGCAATTCGAGTATGCTTTTCATTGCCTCGAAGTCACGCACCACAGACTGCGGCATGATCCCCAGGCTGGCGTCCTCACAGGCTGGCTTGCATATCATTGGAAAGCTCAGCTCAGGCGGCGGGAACTCGGGCATCTCATGGCAGCAACACCAGTTTGGCGTGAGTATGCCAGAGGCGCGCATTATTTTCTTCGCCAGGTTTTTATTGCGTGCCAGCGCCAAAGTCAGCGCGTTGTTGCCGGTAAATGGTATTTTGCTCATTTCCAGCACTGCAGCCACATGGCTTTCAAAGCCGGAGTACCCCTCCAGGCCTTCGCAAAGATTGAACACCAGGCATTCTGGCCGCTCCTGCAATGCTTTGAGCAGCTCAGCGCAGCGTTTAAAGCTCAGCGTGCGGCAGGGCAGCCCGAGCTTATGCAGGGACTGTTCCACTGCGCTCAGCGTCTCGCAAACCGCAGCCTCCGAGACACGTTCCGGCGCCTCACTGTGCTCACAGGGGGCATTACTGATGAGCAGAATATCGGGGTGGTTTTCAATGCGCATGCTTGATCCCGTTTAGACAGCGTAATTTTATCAAGTAATTCATCGGTCTTGGAGGCTTTTGGAAAGCAGACGCAGCAAGTTTTTGGGGCTTCACTGAATACCAGTTTGTATTCGCGCTTCAGGCCCTTTTGTAGCGCCTTTCAGGCAGCGCTTACTATAGTATGGCGCTAGTCGCCCTGCTCGCAAGACTAAAAAAACGCTTCGTGCCAGCCATTAAAAATAATGTCTGACAGCGCCGAATTCTGCCGGGTTGTCTCAGGCTGAGTCTGGATTAATTATGCACAAGGTTGTTTTTTTGCGCTCACAGTCGTCAGAGCGATTATATTAACCCGTCATGCAAAATGCCAAGCTGAAAATCTGCTCTGTCTTTGTGTTTTGCAGTCCAAAAGCCTGGCAGATTACTTGAAAACCTCAGCGTTGTATCAACTTGCAAATCAAAAAAGGCCCGCAGTGAAAGACCTGATTACCGAGAGCGTGAATCCGCTCACCCTGGATATAGACCGTAAAGACAGCCTGGAAATAGTGCGGCTTATTAATGCCGAGGACGCCAAGGTGGCCGCCGCGGTGGAGAAGGTGCTGCCGCAGATTGCCCAGGCCGTTGACCTGATCGTGTCAGCCCTGCAAAATGGCGGCCGGCTCTTTTATATAGGCGCAGGCACCAGCGGCAGACTAGGCATAGTGGACGCCTCGGAGTGCCCGCCCACCTATGGCGTTGACTTTGAACTGGTGCAAGGGCTTATCGCCGGCGGCACTGAAGCCATGTTCCGCGCCCAGGAGTTTGCCGAGGATGACGCCGAACAAGGCTGGCTGGACTTGCAGGAGCGCGGTTTCTGTGCCAAAGACGTACTCGTGGGCCTGAGTTCCAGCGGCAGAACCCCGTATACCTGCGGCGCGCTGCAAGAGGCCGCCAAGATAGGGGCGGCAACCATAGCCTTGTACAATAACCCGCAAGGACGCATGGGCGAATTTGCCCGGGTGGCAATCGTACCGGTGGTAGGGCCGGAGGCGGTGACCGGCTCTACCCGCATGAAGGCCGGAACATCGCAGAAAATGGTGCTTAATATGCTGAGCACCGCCACTATGATCAGACTGGGCAAGGTGATAGGAAACCTGCTCGCCGATATGCAGATAAGCTGCGAAAAACTGCAACATCGAGCCATTGCCCTGCTGCAAAATATCAGCGGAGCTAATGCCGAGGAGGCCGCAGCAGCATTGCAAAACAGCGCCGGAAATATACGCCAGGCACTTCAAATCCTGCAGAAAAATAACTGATGCACAAAATCAGCTTGGCCTGCATTGCTGTGCAAAAAAAAACCGCTCGATTGCCTTTTTAGAAAGAGCTGGCAAGGTTGGTCCGGGCTTTTAAAGACAGAGGATTTTTTTCTGTTGCATTTGTAATATAATAAAATAATATTATATTATACTCCATACGCTTTCTTGTATGCTTGGATATATACCACTAGGCGTACATGAATGCATAAGCCGACTTGTTGAGCCTGAGCGCTTGCAGGAAGGCTTTTACCACATAGCGTTCTGACTCCGAAGAGATACTCTGACGAAGAAGAAGACGTCGAATTGCTGATGCGTCTTTGGCCAGTATGGCTGAAGGCCTTGCCTTTTTCGCGCCCTCTTCACAGAGGGCGTTTTTTTTTTGCTTTTTGTTGTTTTTTTGAGCCTATGAAGACAAGAGTTGCCTTAGTAGGGATCGTGGTCGAGAATCTAGAATCGACGCAGCGGCTGAATGCCCTTTTGCATGATTTTGGCGAATACGTCATTGGACGCATGGGAGTGCCCTATAGAGCCAAGGGCATCTGCATTATCAGCCTGGCTTTGGATGCCCCCGAGACGGCGATTAGCGCCCTGGCCGGCAAGCTGGGGATGCTGCCCGGCGTCAGTGTGAAGATCGTCTACGCTACGAAGTAGGCTCCGTCCAAAACACAGCAGGCTCGCTTAGGGAAGTTTGAATAACATGAGCACTGAGCTTTTAATAAAACTGCGCGAGCAGGGTCAACTGAGCCGTCCCGAGTTCAGGCGGCTGTTGGCGGCCTGGGAACCTGGCTTGCAGGCAGAGGCAGCGGTTTTGGCCAGCGAGCTGCGCGAACAGCACTACGGCAGACGGGTGTTTATACGCGGTTTGCTGGAGATCAGCAGCTACTGCCGCAGAAACTGCTTCTACTGCGGCATACGCCGCGGCAACACCAGGGCGCAACGCTACCGCATGAGTCCAGAACAGATACTGGCCTGCTGCAAGGCCGGCTACCCGCTGGGCTTCCGTACTTTTGTCTTGCAAGGCGGTGAAGACACGGGTTATCCCGACGAGCTTATACGCGATTTGGTCCAGGAGATAAAATCGCGCTACTCGGATTGCGCCGTAACCTTGTCCTTGGGCGAAAAAAGCTTCCTGGCATACAAGGATTTTCGCGAGGCCGGCGCCGACCGCTATCTGCTGCGCCATGAGACCGCCGACGCCGCGCATTTTGCTAAGCTGCATCCAGGCAATCAGAGCCTGCAAAGCCGCCTGCGCTGTCTGCAAGACCTGCGCTTTCTAGGTTATCAGGTAGGCAGCGGCTTTATGGTAGGCTCGCCGTTTCAAAGCCTGGAGACTCTCAGCGAAGACCTGTTTTTTCTGAGCGAATTCAAACCTGAAATGATTGGCATAGGGCCATTTTTGCCGCATCACGACACCCCTTTCGCCGATGAAAAGCCCGGCAGCATGGAATTCACCCTGTTTTTGCTCTCTGTGCTGCGCCTGATGCTGCCCAAAGTCCTGCTGCCGGCCACTACGGCGCTGGGCAGCATACATCCGACGGGCCGCGAAAATGGCGTGCTGGCCGGCGCTAATGTCATCATGCCGAATTTGTCGCCCCAGGAGCTGCGCGGCAAATACATGCTTTATGACAATAAGCTCAGTAGCGGCGCAGAGGCCGCCGAAGGCCTGCGCCTGCTGGCGGAACAACTGCAAACCATAGGCTGTGAAATCGCCGTGGACCGGGGAGACTACCCCGGCATTTGACTACCGCGTTTCCATAAATACTCCCAGAATATGGGCAACACATAAACAACAAGGAAAGGATTAGCCATGTATGACGTCAAATCAGCCAAGGCGGAGGAATTTATCTGCCATGAAGAGGTGTTGAGCAGCCTGGCCTATGCTGAGGCAAACAAGCAAAACCTGGAATTGATCGACCAGATACTAGCTAAGGCGCGTCTGGGAAAGGGCTTGACGCATCGCGAAGCAGCGGTGTTGTTGGACTGTGAGATCGAAGAGAAAAACCAGGAGATATACGCCCTAGCCGAGCAACTCAAAAAGGATATCTACGGCAACCGCATCGTTATGTTCGCGCCCTTGTATCTGTCTAACTACTGTATCAACGGCTGTGTTTACTGCCCGTATCACAGCAAAAACAAAAACATAGTGCGCAAGAAGCTCAGCCAAGAAGAAATACGCCGCGAGGTCATCGCTCTGCAGGACATGGGACACAAACGCCTGGCTTTGGAGGCCGGAGAGCATCCAATTCTGAACTCCATTGACTATATCTTGGAAAGCATCAAAACCATCTATGGCATCAAGCATAAAAATGGCGCCATACGCCGCGTCAATGTGAACATTGCCGCTACCACGGTTGAGGAGTATCGCCAGCTCAAAGAAGCAGGCATAGGCACATACATTCTTTTTCAGGAAACCTATCACAAGGCAAGCTACGAGGCGCTGCATCCCTACGGCCCCAAAAGCGACTATGCCTATCATACCGAGGCCATGGACCGCGCCATGCAGGGCGGCATAGACGATGTCGGCCTGGGAGTGCTTTTCGGCTTGGAGCGCTACCGCTACGAGTTCAGCGCCCTGCTCATGCATGGCGAACATCTCGAGGCCGCCTTTGGCGTAGGCCCGCACACCATTAGCGTGCCGCGCATCAAACCTGCCGACAATGTCAATCTGGATGACTTTGACTGCATTGACGACGATATTTTTGCCAAGATCGTGGCCTGTATCCGCATCGCAGTACCCTACACCGGCATGATCATCTCCACCCGCGAGAGCCAGCAGTGTCGTGAACGCGTACTGCACCTAGGCGTCTCGCAGATCAGCGGTGCCTCGCGCACCACTGTAGGTGGCTATGCCGAAGGAGAGACAGAGCATACCGAGCAGTTTGACCTGAGCGACACTCGCACACTCGACGAGATAGTGCTCTGGCTTATGCAAATGGGCTATATCCCCAGCTTTTGCACTGCCTGCTATCTTGCCGGGCGCACTGGCGACCGCTTCATGGCCCTGAGCAAAGCTGGACAAATACAGAACTGCTGCCATCCCAACGCTCTTATGACGCTGAAGGAATATCTTATGGACTATGCTTCGCCGCCTACAAAGGCGTTGGGTGAAGAGATGATACGCAACGAGATCAATAATGTGCCCAATGAGAAAATCAGGGACATAGCCATGCGCAATCTGGCTGCTATCGAGGCGGGTAAGCGCCACTTCAGGTTCTAAAAGGCGCGACACCTATTGACGCGACAGCAGCTTAAACGGAAAACCGCAAGCCATAGTTTCCTCATTCTTTCTAAGAGACCTCATATGCAAGTGCAGCAATCTGAATCAACACCGCGCGCAAACCGCAAACACATAGGGCTTTTTGGCTGTCGCAATGCCGGCAAGTCCAGTCTTATTAATGCCCTTACCGGACAGGACCTGGCCATAGTGTCACCGCAGAAAGGCACCACTACAGACCCGGTTTACAAGGCGATGGAACTCCTGCCTCTGGGACCCGTGGTTTTCATTGACACACCTGGCCTAGATGACGAAGGCGAGCTGGGGGCGCAGCGTGTGCAAAAAGCGCAGCAGGCTCTAAACAAGTGCGATCTGGCACTCTTGCTTATTGATGCGCAGACCGGCCCGAGTCGGGCGGACGAAGCGATTTTGCAGCTGATACGCGCCAAAGGCATACCTTGCATACAGGTCTGGCACAAAAGCGATTTGCGCCAGGCTCTCCAGCCGCCGCCGCAGTGCCTGAACTGCATTGCGGTAAGCAGCAAGACGGGAAGCAAGATAACCGAATTGAAGGCCATGATGGCCAGCTTGCTTGCCGACAAGGAGGAAAGCCGCCATATCATCGCCGACCTGATTTCGCCCGGAGACCTGGTGCTGCTGGTGACCCCCATAGACGAGGCCGCCCCCAAAGGCAGGCTGATTTTGCCCCAACAGCAAACCATCCGCGAAATACTGGACCATCATGGCATGGCCCTGATGACTCAGCTCGATGAGCTGCCTTTGCTGCTTTCCAAGCTGAGCAGCCCGCCTCGCCTGGTGGTCACCGACAGCCAGGTTTTTGCCCAGGTGGCCGCTAAATTGCCCGCGGAGCTGCCCCTGACTTCATTCTCCATGCTCTTTGCGCGCTACAAAGGCGACCTGGCCAGCACAGTGCGCGGCGTCAAACAACTGCAGCATCTGCAGGATGGCGACAAGCTGTTGATCGCCGAGGGCTGTACGCATCACCGCCAGTGTAACGACATTGGCAGCGTTAAACTGCCAGGCTGGATAAACCAGTATACCGGCAAAAAACTGCAGTACCATTTTTGCAGCGGCGGCGAATTTCCCGTGGACCTCGAGCAGTTCAGCCTGGTTATCCACTGCGGCGGCTGCATGCTCAACGAGCGCGAGATGCGATATCGCCTGCAATCTGCCGCAAACCAGGGCGTGCCGATCAGCAATTACGGCGTGACTATAGCATATATGCATGGTATATTGAAACGCAGCCTGCAAGTGTTCCCGGAATTGCGCGAACTGCTATAAAAAGGCTAAGAGATGCTGATTCTGGAACACGAAGTCACAGCACATAGTCTAATTCCAAAGCCTTACTGGCCGCGGAATTAGACAAATCTCTTAAATAGGAGCATGTAGCCATGTCAGCAAAAATTCTTTCTGGGGTATTAAAATATGACGGCATTGTCGCCATTGCCACTACTGGGGCGGAGGGCGCGCATTTGGTCAACACCTGGAACAAATATATCAATATTTCCGCTTCTGGGCGTTTGCTGATACCGGCTGGGCACATGTAGAAGACCGAGTCCAACCTGGAAACTAATCCGCTGCTGCTGCTTACCATAGGCAGCAGCCAGGTACCCGGCAAAATAGGCATGGGCACCGGTTTCTTGCTGCGCGGCACCGGACTTATGGAAAACGCCGGTCCAGACTTCGAGATGATGAAGGCCAAGTTTCCCTGGATGCGACGCGTGCTGTCAGTCAACATCGACTCCATAGAGCAGACCCTCTAGGCTATGACGCTATGCGGTGCTTGATAGCTGCGGGGTTTCACTATGCAAATAAGCGACATAGAGGAAAAGGTGTTCCATCAGCTGGGCAAAGAAGACAAGCTTATAGAATACCACAATATAATTTACCAGCTTACCGGGGTGGTGATTGATTTTATCAATGTGGAGGGCAGAACCATGAACATTCTGCCCGTCCAACACTTAAACGCCTACTGCGCTTGTTTCCAGAATGCCTCCAGCAGTCCTTGTCAGGTCAATACGACGCGCTATTTGCAGAGTGCCAAAGCTCTGAAGCATGAATTAGTATACAAGTGTCATGCCGGCCTGACCGACCTGATATTGCCGCTGTTTGACCGAGAAGACAAGTACATTGGCGCTTTGACCGCAGGGCAGTTCTTCATCGAGGGCGAAGCAAAGCTGGATGACGCGGCCCTGGAAGAACTGCAAAAGCGTGAACAGCTGCCATTGTCCGCCAAGCAATTAGCTGTCCTGTATCATGCCAGCCCCAGTCTGAGCCAAGGACAGCTGCAAGGCTTGCTGGCCTTTTTGCGCAATATCGGTGAGATAATTATTGAGGCGCGCAATAAAATCATCTTCTGGCAGCGCAGCAACGCCCAAGAACGCATACAGCTAATCTACGATTATATCAAACGCCACTATATGAAAACTCTGAACGTGGAGCTGATGGCAACCCGATTCTTTATGTCGCCCAACTATTTCTGCCGCTATTTCAAAAAAAATGCCGGCGTCAGCTTTCTCGAGTATCTCAATATGTACAGAGTCAAAAAAGCCGAGGAGTTGCTGCTTTCGCGACAGCTTAGCGTCAATCAGATATCTTTGCTCTGCGGCTTTGGCTCTCTTTCACAGTTTTACCGCTGCTTCAAGCAGATCAAGGGACAAACCCCTAGTCAGCTGAGAAAAAGCCTGGGGGTATAAGCCAGAATTTAACACACGCTAAGACACAATAAGTTAAAAAACGATTTGAGCTTGCCCGAGGCAGGCAAAAAAAAGGAGCTGACAAGATGATTTTCGAAGCCTGGGTCTGGACCGAGTTGCTGGCTTTTGATAGCCAGGCAGAAGATTTTGGCGTGCAGGCATATCTTGACACGCTGGGATTTGTCCCCAAGGTGGCTTGCCTGCTTTTCTCATCACCGGATTTTTTCCTCCTACATGAAGGCATGGCACAGGAGTACCCGCTTTCACCCTTGGTATGCAGCCGACATGCGCACCCGGGCAATGAGGCAAAAAAAGCACAAAGTTGGACAAATTACCAGCTTAGAGCTTTGATAGCCAGGCTGAAAGAGGCCGGCACAGACTCATATATCTCATGCTTCCCAACATACTTCCAAAACCGCTATTACCAAGAATGGATGGGCCTGCACCCCGAGGCGCGCGAAGTATACGCCTATAATCACCGCGGCTCAGAGCTGAATGTGCTGCAAGTCTTGGCCGACGGCACACTGGTGGAAGATATCGTGGTCGAAAAAGTCGTGCAAACCTGTTTGGACTACGGCTATGCCGGCTGGCATGGCCCGGATGGCTGGGGGCCGCTGGCCGGCGGTAACCTCATGAGTGTCGACTTCTCCGATGGTATGATGCAACAGTTCCTGCAAGGAAAAAACTGGCAGTTGCCCGAGTGTCTGAAAAAAAACTGCCCGCGAATCGTAAAACAGGAGGAAATAGCCGCTGCCAAAGCCGAGGGACGGCAGGCGCCAGACTATGGACTGGCACAGTTGCAGGAAAGAGCAAACTGGATTTGGCAGCATAAACGTAAGCAGTGGATAGAGTTTATGGTAGAACGCTGGACTAAATTCTGGGATAAAATGAGCAAAGCCCTGCACCAGGCCGGACTAAAAAATGCCATCAACTCAGCCTGGACCAAAGGCAATTTTGACGCCCTTTATGAATACGGCATTGACTATCGCAAAATGGCAGCCCTAGGCATAGATGCCATGGTGGTAGAAACCGTGGCCTTGGGCATGTCGCAGCTGAGACCGACGCAAAAATGGTATCACGACGACTATGCCATGAGCCTGGCTGAAATTAAAGCAGCCGCGCCAAACTTCAAACTGATCTTTTTGCATGGCATTAAGGACATAGTGGAGTACTGGGATAATTTGCGCCATGCTACCCCGGGCTATGAACGAGAACTGTATAAGCTTACTAGTCTCTATTACCTAGACGAAAAAGGATTGCGCCCCAGTGCCGACGGGCTGCTCGCCTGCCTGGCCGACGGCATCGCCGCGCATGAATGGGATTTTATCCGGCAGTGTTGGAGCAGTGGCTTTGTCGACCAGGTATCCAGAGCCGGAGAGGCCACCGTGCTCTGGCATGATTGCATGCTTGACGAAGGCGTGGATGATTTCATGCTTGACGGTTTCCTCCCGGGACAGAAACAGCTTGCGGCTTTGCAGCGCGCTGGTTTGGCGCTGCAAACCTTTGCACGCCTTGAAAATGCCGACTCTGCGCCAGCCGCGGTTTTAGTGCCCTCAGCACACTTATTGCCTGCCGCCGAGCTGCAAGCCTTGCTGGCAAGACATTCCTCTCCGGTGATTCTCTGCGGCAGAGCTAAGGACCTGCAGGCATACTTTAATCAGGCGCAGGTGATTAGCGATGGACGCATAGCATTGTTGATACTCAATGCCGGAAAGGGCGGACAAGTCTTAGAGCTACCCAGTCCCGAAGAAGAGTATGTGCCCACTACTGGCAGCCTCTACTTCTCGCATGACCGAGCCAGGCAGGCAGTGGACACAGAGTTTTGGCGGCAGGCAGTGCCGCTGGCAAGAAAAGCCATACAAAGCGATCTGCTTTCTAAAAACCTGCCCTATGCCGAAGTACAACATCAAGAATGCAGCCTCCTTTGCCGAGACCTGGGAGAACACATTTTTGAAGTCGCCATTGAAAACCGGGCCGAATGGGGCAGATTGATGCCCAAAATAGTCTTGTCCAAACCCTACAAAGACCTGAAAGTCTGTAGCAGCTTTCCGTTGCGCGAGTCCGTACGCCACGACGAATATAGCTTTAGTATCTCATTGGCCCCACGAGGAGTGGCTATAATCAGAGTCATTTTTTAAAATTAACGCAGACAAATTCTGAACAGTGCCTTAGTGTCCAAAAAGGATGTGGCCCCCGGGACAAGCTGGCATCTAGCCGATTTCCGTCCCACGTATGTAGTACAGCCTTTAGGCTGCTCCCCGCTCCCGTTTCCTGCCGTTCAGCAGATTCGGGGTACCCCAACATGGTGCCGAATTCGGGGGGGGCTTTACCCAGGGTGGCGATCTGG
>JAAZIY010000435.1 GCA_012800625.1 Lentisphaerota bacterium | reverse complement strand
GTCAAACTGTCCCCACTCCGCCTGGAAAGGCTGATTGCCAGTGAACTTGTATAGCAGGTCCATCATCACCAGGCCGCCTATGTCACCTTCACAGGAGACCATAAAGCCGTCCTCCTCCATCAATTTGGAGGCACCCATGCGGGCCGGAGCGGCGCAAACCTTCTCGATGTAATGCTGGCCGAGAAAACAAAGGCCGTCCAAGTTGAATTTCTTGTAAAGCCGGCGCATGGCCAGCCCCAGACGCAGGGAGGCAAGCACGTCGCTGCTCTTTATATTCTTGCTTTTGAAACGCTTCTCTAGGGCCTCGGCATCCTGCTCGCAGTCTTTTTCACTGGTCTCACGCCAAAGCTCGAGCAGATGCTCGGCTTGTATGGTCATTACTTCCGGGCCAAGAAACCCCTTGACCTTGGAGCGATCAAACTCCAGATCGTACATACCTCTGAAAACATGGCCAATAAGACCGTAGGTGCTGGCACGCAGGGCCTTGACTGCGTTCCCCGCCCGCAGCAGGCTGGCTATTTCCTGGTAGGCGCGCAAGTCGCTGGCCTCAGAGACCACGGTATCGTAGTCCAGCTTCATTTTACGAAAACTGCCCGAGAGCTGGGTTATGGCGATCAAGGCACTGTTGCGCATGGTGGCCACGTAGTCATCTGCCGGATTGACATCATTGCCAGTCTGGCTGTTGAATAATATGATCATGGGCCTTGATGCACACTTGTTGATGGCATGCATGGTGATAAAGTCAGGCAGGTAGGTACCGGCCATGACTACGATGGCCGCAACCTGAGCCTGCCGAAAAAGCTCGCCAGCCTCCTCGGCACGGTCCAGAGTGTCAACCATGCCGGGAAAAACCAGGTCGCATTCCGGCAAGGCCTGAGCCAGGCGCTCCGAGGCGGCCTGTAAATCGGCACGCACCTGATGCTCCAGCTCCGGATACATACGCCAGTACTCGAAATAACCCAAAGCCAAAAAACCAATCTGCGGGCGCCGCCGCGTCGGCTCCCTGGTCAACACATCGCCAAAAATGCCTACCTCGCCGGCGTCAAAACTGGTGATCGGCAGCTTCTCTTCTCTGCTTTTCATCTTTACCTCGTTAACATATAAATCTCAGGTCTCTTCTAAGGACACTAAGACACACTAAGACACACTAAGACACGCTAAGACACACTAAGACACACTAAATGGTTTCAAAAGCTATGTCGGTCATGGTGGCAAACTGCAGTTGTCGCCCCTGCCGCGTGCATTCCTCCTGAGCCATGTCGAAAAGCTCTTCGAGCAAGCGCATGCCTTCGCCGGCGAACACCGGGTTGACATGGCAGAGGGGCACAAAGGGGATCTCCGCTTTCATACACTGCCTCAAGTCATGCCTGGCCAACTCGACGGCTGCCTGGTACTTGTCGGCACTCAGAAACCAGGTGTAGTCGCAGGTCAAAGGCAACATCAGGCCATGCGCCTTGTCGCGCAATTTTTGCCAGCCCGCCCGGTTTATCTCCCTGGGCTGACTCTGCATATTTCCCACTATGTAATCCCAGCCGGTCTCTTGCAAACAATTAGAGCTGTCGTACAAGTAACCCTCCGCCGCCAAAGCCGCAAACATGCCCGGACTTTCCTGCAGGGCCGGCGAGCGAAAACCGCGCGGCGGCGCGCCTAGGACGCGCTCCAGAATCTCTCGTCCCTGGCGCAGCTTGCGCCGACAGTTCTCCAGGCTGTGCTCCTCTGCCAGCTCTGCGGCATTTTCACGGGCATAGCGCTTATTTTCCGCCTCGTGCGGCAAATCCAGCACCATGTCAGGGGGCACTCCCAGTTCAAAGCGATTGTGGCTCAGACCATGCTGGGCAAACTCGTGACCGGCAGCCTGAGCGGACTGGATTAGACTCACATAGTCTCAGGGCATCTCGTCAAGGGGCCTGCCGCTTTCTTCGTCAAGAGGCACAACAAAAAAAGTCGCCGGCAAATTCCTTGCCGCAAAAAAATCCATCAGCCTGCAGAGATTGTCGCGTTCGCACCAGTCGGCCAGGGCGACATCATCAACCGTCATGCCAAAAAAGAATTTTTTCATCCTGTCTCCGGCCTTGTCAGTTAAAAAAATCTTCTGCCTCCTTTATCTTCGTGGGCAGATATGCGCTTTGCTTGAATGCCTCGGCATATTCCACCTGTATGCGCGAGCCATAGTAGCGCGCCCGAGCGCGCATCTCATCCTGCCAGTCATCCAGGTGCCCGCCTTCGGCGTCGTAGGCGGCAGCGGCCTGCATCTTGTCTTCAAACTCGGCGGAGACATCGACCAGGTGCGTGGGCTGCGGCAAAAGATCATTGAGTTCGAAATGAAAATATTTTTGAGCAGTCCAAGGCTGGGCGCCAAAGTCGGCGCTACAGTTCCAGCGCGCCTGGTTCCAGGCGTCTATAGACATCTGCGCCATTTGATGATGTTGGAAGTACTCTGCCGGCCAGTGGCCGAAAATAATATCTGGCCGGTGTTTGCGTATGGCTGCGATGCACTGCCGATAAAGTTCGGCGTTCGCTGTCACCTCGAAATCACCGATGTCGAAACATTCCAGGCTATGCACTCCTAACATGGCATGCGCCTTTTCGGCTCCCTCTTTGAAGCGGCGCACAGCGGCAGGACTGCCTCCAGG
>JAAZIY010000434.1 GCA_012800625.1 Lentisphaerota bacterium | reverse complement strand
CAGCTCGTTGACCAGCAGTTTTTCATTCCAGACTATCTGCAAAAAACGCTCGCTGAATTGACAGGGGCCACTTGAACCAGTACATTTCACTTTAGGCGCAAGTGCAGGGGCAGTAGGTCTTGACTCCGCCATTTTCTTCTCCCTGTTTTGATAGACGTCTTGGTGCGCCAGCTGGGAGCGTCGGCAGCCTTGCCCGCTCCCGCCCGATTCCACTTTCTGCTCAATTTATAAGATGTTCATGAAAATACGTTTTTCCACTTTAGTCGCAATGATTTTTGCCGCTTTGGGAATTCCGGGGCTTTTTTCTGCTCCTGAAGCTAGGCTTGCGCCTGCGGTTTCGGCGGTGCGTGTCAGTCCCACGGTGAAGGCTGTCAACAGCGCTTTGCCCTGGGTGGTCAACATTGGCACACAGGAGCTGACCCGGGTAAATGATCCCTTTGACTTGTTTTTCAATCAGTTTTTCAATCCGCATTATCAGCGTCAGAAACCAGTGTCGAAATTCTTCCCTTTGGGCAGCGGCGTTATTGTTGACCCTGCCGGCCTGATTTTGACTAATTACCATGTGGTACAGAGAGCTAGCAGCATAGAAGTACGACTATTAAACGGCAAATCCTACCCCGCTTTGATGGTAGGTCATGATCAGCCCAATGATCTTTGCTTGCTCAGACTGAAAGGCGAGTTTCTGGGAGCCGAAGCGCTTACCGCCGCCAGCTTCGCTAATTCCGATGATCTTCTGCTAGGAGAAACTGTCATCAGCATCGGTAACCCATTCGGCCTGGAACACAGCGTCTCCTCCGGCGTGCTCAGCGCTTTTAACCGTAGTCTGAGCGAGGGCAATATATCTTTTGCCGACATTATCCAGACTGACGCCGCCATCAATCCAGGCAATAGTGGTGGCCCTTTAGTGAATTTGGACGGCGACCTGATCGGGATCAACCTGGCCATACGCCAGGACGCGCAGGGTATCGGCTTTGCCATTCCTTTGGCACGCATAGAACTATTCTTAAGCTACTGGCTTAGGCCGGTACACTTCAGCAACTGCTACCTGGGACTGCAAACTGACGGCATGCTGAGTGAAGGAAAAAATGGCGGGCTTTGCCTGCCGGAGCTTTTGGCTAACAGTCCAATGAGCAAAGCCGGACTGCAGGCCGGAGACGAGATACTCCTGCTTGACGGCAGCAAAGTGACGCGCCGGCTGGACTTCGCCAGGAAATTTTGGTCCATCAAGGCAAATCAAGTCGTCGAGTTTGGCCTGGCCGGCGGGCGCCTGCTGAAAGTGCAGGCTTTACCCATGCCAGAGGATATGCTCATACGCACCAGACTGGGAGTGAGCGTGCAGAAGCTTACCCCGGCACTGAGGCAGGCCATGGGCTTCACCGACGACATCAACGGCCTGGCCATCAGTGAGCTGCTGCAACAGGAAAGATTCTCCATGCAAAGAAACCTGTGGAGAGATATCATCAAACGGGGAGACATCATCCTCGAGTTTGATGGCAAGCAAGTACCCGATACCGATAGCTTGGCGAGCATACTCGAAGAATCATACAGCGGGCAGACATTTCGCATGATCGTTATCAGCATCAATCATTTGCGCCGCACATACCAGCCCCTGGCCGTCGACGTCACCCTGAATTGAATTTACTGAGGCGGAGGGCACGAAGAGACACTAAGAGATACTAAGGCACACGAAGTTTTGTTTTATGAAAAAATCCGACCTGGTTATTTTGTTTTTTGTGGTTCTCATTATTTTGGCGGCTGCGGCTTTGCTCACGCCTTTGCTGGCCGAGCAAAGCCGTTTGCAGGACGAGGTGGCCCGGCTGATCCATGAGCAGCAGCAAGTCAAGCGCGAATTAAGCATACTGCAAAAGGAAATCGACGCCTTGGGGCGCGGCGAGGCCAAGGCGGTAATGCGTGTGGCTCGCGAGAAGTTCAATTATTGCCGCGAAGGCGAGGAAATCTACCAGCTCGAATATGTTAGCCCCGAGGAATAATGAGGCTCCCTGTGGCGTCAACAGTTCGCCCGCCTTTATCTCACAACTGCTTAAATAGGAGTTGCCATGCCTACACAACTACAGCTGCCCCTGAACGAAGAACAGGTGCGTGCTTTACAGCTTAATGAGCAGGTGGAGCTTACTGGACGCATCTATACCGCTAGAGACGCAGTGCACAAGTTTTTAAGCGAGGCCGAGCCAAAGGAAATAATGCAGGCGCCCGACTTGACGAACGCCGTGTTTTATCATTGCGGCCCAGTAATAATCAAGGAGCAGGGCGCCTGGAAAGTCACCGCCGCCGGGCCTACCACGTCCATGCGTGAAGAACCATATATGGCCGGGCTTATAGAAAAATTCGCGCTTAAAGCCGTTATCGGCAAGGGTGGCATGGGTGCGGCAACCGCCGCCGCCTGCAAACGCTTTGGCTGCGTCTATCTGCACGCTGTGGGCGGAGCTGCGCAGGTGCTGGCAAGCACTGTGAAAAATATCCCCAGCGTGCATTTCCTTGAGGAGTTCGGTTTCCCAGAGGCACTGTGGTGCTTCGAGGTGGAGAAATTCCCCGCCGTGGTCAGCATGGATGCCAAGGGCAACAGCCTGCATAAGCAAGTGTTGCAAGACTCCCAGCAACAAAAAACGGCGCTCTGCCCCTAGTGATTGGGGTGCCGTTCTTGCCTTCGTGTATCTTAGCCCCCCCCTTTTTGGACACTAAGACACACGAAGCTACACTAAGACACACCAAGTAGTTTTTTTGTCTAAAATTAGAATTTAGCAGAAAAATTGCGTTTTTATGCGATTTCAT
>JAAZIY010000433.1 GCA_012800625.1 Lentisphaerota bacterium | reverse complement strand
CTGCTCAGCAAAAGATCATCGTAAAAACGGCAAAAGCTTTCCAGCAGGACCAGGCTTTCTCCTTCGATCTTGTCGTTCACCAGGATTTGACCCAGCCCCGCTGCCGAGAACATGGAGTTCTTCTCGTCAAATCTGCCCCTGCAATAGCCTAGCATTAGGCGGTCCAGGCCGCGCTGCCAGGTCATCTGGTCAGGAAACAGGGCACGATCGAGCAGGTTATCCTTGCCTAAGCCCAGAGTGTCGAGCAGGTGCTCGCGGTCTCTGCCCCAGCGGATGTTCGCCTCTTCGATTATCTGCCGCAGTTTTTCCAGCTCTTCAGCTCCCAGGCCGTAGTTAGCTGCCACCGGTTCGACGCTGAGTATGGAAAAGACCTCTGCGGCAGTGAAGCGACTTTGCGGCAGAGCGATGATTTTCAGGAAGGCGGCGCTTATGGCTCCGGCACTGAGTGCAGGGCGTTTTTGCAGTACCGCCGGCAGTGGGCGCGCATGGCTGTCCAGGTTGAAGACGGCTTGCAGCAGGGGCGCGCACTTGTCGTATTCTGCCACCAGGATTTGTATGTCGCGGGGCTGGCCATCCGGGTTTTCATCCAGCCAGCGCCAGGCCAGGTCTTTGGCCAGCTCGCATTGGCGCTGCAAGGTATAGCAGTTGTGAATTTGGATTGAGCGGTCGTTTTCCTGGCGCTGGTAGTCGAACTGGCAGTCGCGCTCTCGCAGGTTTTTCTGCAGCGCCTGTAGCAGGCTTTGCGGCTCGCTATCGGTGTTGCCACCTGGAACAAGCTCCTCCTGCAAATTCAGGTCCAACAGCTGGCAAAGCAGGGGCTGCAAGGCTCCGCCCAGGCTGCCCAGCAGCGGGTGCGATATGTCGAGGCTGAGGGCGGAAAGCTGCTCGGGGTCGCGGTCTTCCTGTTCCTGCAGCTTGGCCTCTTTTGCCAGCTTTTTGCTGTCTTCCAGCCAATATTCATGACAAGGGCCAAAGGCATACAGCTCAACCGGGACGTACTCGGCAAGCCCCTGGAAAATCTTCATATAGATAGGTGCGATATGGTTGAGGTTGAATAGCGAGATACGGGCATAACTTTCCACTATGCCGCTTTTTTCCCAGAGATATGGTTGCTTGGCTAACTGCATGAGCCTGTCAGTATAGCTTTGCTGGCTTTCCGCTAATAGACTGCGCCAGAGTACGGCTTGCCAGTGCAAGTCTGCGGGCAAACCCTCAAAATTGCCGCTTTGCTTCCAAGCCTGTATCAGGCCTGGACGCAGTATTTGATAATCGTCATAGAGCTGTGCCAGGCTGCCGCAAAGCTCAAGCAGGCGAAGCTCGGAGTCTGCATAATAGTCGCGCAGAGACGCGAATTCTGCCCTGGACTCTTCTTTTTTTAAAATACGCCAGATACGCCAGAGCAGCAATTCTTTGGAATACGGGTGTTCGCTGGCCCGGCGCTCGCCTATGGGAGTATCATGCAGGGCCTTTTCCACCCAGTCGTTAAGGAAAACATAAAAAGAGGGAAACTCCCAGTTGGCGAAAATCTGCCGCTCTGCGTCGCTATGCTCGAAGAGCCGAAACTGCCTTAGCCAGTCGGCCTGTAGCGGACTGCCAACTAAAACCGCCTCGCGTTGAAATATGTCTTTTTTGACCTGCTTCCGGTAAAGCTTGTCAGCCAAAGCCGCCAAAGAGTCGCCCCAGTAAACTTTTATCATGCACCTGGTCCCCATACTTTGAAGTTTGTCTGCTTTATCAGCTGCCTCTTAGTGTGCCTTTGTGTGTCTTCGTGTCCTCCCCCCTTCGTCATTCAAACCAGAGCTGGGATTTCAATGGTCTGCGCAGTATGCTGTCTTTGCCCTGTGAATTCAGGTCTGCCGGCGGGTAATCGGCGTTGTAATGCAGTCCCCGGCTCTCTTTTCTGGCTATGGCGCTGTCAATGATCATCTCGGCCACCGAGGCCAGGTTGCGCAGCTCAACCAGGTCCGGGGTAACAATGAAATTCCAGTAGTATTTTTCTATTTCCTTGCGTATAAGGCGGATACGGTTTTTGGCTCTTTCCAGGCGCTTGTTGGTGCGCACTATGCCCACGTAGTCCCACATCAGGCGGCGTATTTCCTCCCAGTTGTGGGAGATGACGATTTGCTCGTCGGAGTCCACAGCGTCTCCGCTATGCCAGTCTGGCACGCTGCTGGCCGAGATAGGAGGCATCTGCGGCTGCTGTTCGAGGCTGTGGGCCACGGCATTATAGGCCACCACCATGGCTTCCAGCAAGCTGTTACTTGCCAGGCGGTTGGCTCCGTGCAGTCCGGTGCAGCCCACCTCGCCTATGGCATATAGTCTTTTGATGGTGGTGCTGCCGTTGACATCGCTGCGCACGCCGCCGCAGCAGTAGTGCGCCGCCGGCACCACCGGGATGAGGTCTTTGGCCATATTAAAGCCGTGCTTCAGGCATTCCTGGAAGATATTTGGGAAGCGTTTGCGCAGGAATTCCTCGGAATGCTGCCTGATGTCCAGGTATGCGCAGGGCTGTCCGCTGCGCTTCAACTCATTGTCTATGGCTCTGGCCACTATATCCCTGGGTGCCAGGCTGGCCAGCTCATGGTAGTTCTCCATGAAGCTTACATATTCGTCGCCTTTTTTGACTTTTAGCACGGCTCCCTCGCCGCGCACTGCCTCGCTGATCAGGAATGACTTGGCCTTGGGGTGGTAGAGTATGGTGGGGTGGAACTGGTAGAACTCCATATTGCTAAGCTCGGCGCTGGCGCGGTAGGCCATGGCCAGGCCGTCGCCGCAGGCCACATCCGGATTGCAGGTGCACAGATATACTTTGCCGGCCCCGCCGGTGGCCAACAAGGTAAACTTGGCCAAAAAAGTCTTGATCTCGTGGCTGCGCCGGTCAATGACATAGGCGCCCAGACAACAGTTTTCTCCCTGCCATTCCACATGGCGGGTCGAGATCAGGTCCACGGCTAGATGGTCTTCCAGGATGATAATATTGGGCTCCTGACGGCATTTTTGCAGGAGCAGCTCGGTGACCACCTGTCCGGTGATGTCGCCGGCATGCAGGATGCGCCGGTTGGAGTGGCCGCCTTCGCGCCCAAGGTGAAACTGATTGGCACTGGCGGCGCAGACATTGTCGTGTATGTCTTTTTGCAGAGTGAAATTCAAACCGTAGTCTTGCAGGTCCTTGACGCGGGCCGGCGCAGCACTGACTATGGCGCGCACCACATCGGGATGGCAAAGCCCGGCCCCGGCTCTGAGAGTGTCCTGCACATGGTCTTCAAAGCTGTCGCCCTCGGCGATGACGCAGGCTATGCCGCCCTGGGCATAACGCGTGTTGCATTCCTCGGCCTTGGTTTTGCTGACGATGATCACCCTGCCGTGCTTGGCGGCCTGCAAGGCCGCAGTCATGCCGGCCAGACCGGAGCCGATAATAAGATAATCGCAGCTGATGCGCTTGCGCTGTTTGATGGTTTCTGACATGGTGAGAGCCTGGAATAAACAGAGTTTGGTCGGAATGATTAACATAATGCCGCAAGCCTGCCTGACCCGCCTTCCGATGCCAAAAAAACGACGAGCCAGGCGACCCCAGACGCAGTTCCGCAGCCTGAGAGCTTATATAGACCCCGTCCCAAAAAACCTTGAGACACTAAGGGCACGAAGGGGGGGAGGACACGAAGACAAACAAAGGCACACTAAAGGCTTATGCGTTTTGGTTTGTTGGGAAAAGGGAGCCGGACAAAGCAGAAAAACTTGATGAAATCGCATAAAAATGCAAATTTTTGGCTGAAAAAAATCTCTGGGATTCAGTCCATTTGGTGCCCCG
>JAAZIY010000069.1 GCA_012800625.1 Lentisphaerota bacterium | reverse complement strand
GTACAGCCTTTAGGCTGCTCCCCGTTCCCGCTCCCTGCCATTCACCGGGTTTGTGGCGCCCCTACAGGGCGCCGGATTCGGGGGGGGCTTTTACCCAGGGTAAGCTCGGCTCCTGCGGAGCCTCGCTCACCCTGGGCTATATTAGGTTGCCCCTTTGGGGCACCATGTGACTGATTCTTAAGGAACAATTGAAATTTCAGCAGGAAATTAGCGTTTTCATACTATTTCATCGATTTTTCTGTTTTTTGAGATAAAAACAGGTTGTTTGAAATCTTGAAATTGTAGTTTGCCTGCTTAATCAGCTTCCTTTTGTGTTTTTTGTGGTCAATGGCTTTTTGGACGGGGTCCAAACTAGAATTTATAGTTGATTGCCATGCTGTAGATATTCATGTATCCGGTATAGTTGCCTTGCAGGCGGCTGCCCTGTGCGTCCTCTTGCCGGATTTGCGCCTTGTGGAAGAACAGATGTGTGAAGGCGGCGTCGAGCTGCAGGTTTTCGCTCAGCTTATAGCCGGCTCCGAAACTCAGCCAAAGGCGGTTGTCATCGGGCAGCTTGGCGATACGCAGTTCTTTGCTGCGCACCGGCGTGCGGTCGTAGGCCATGCCGCTGCGCAGCAGCCATTTTTCGTTGAGCTTGTATTCGCCGCCCAGGGCAAAGCGCCAATTATCCTGCCACTTCATCTCTTCGCGGCTGGCATCGACACCGGGGATCAGCGCCCGGTCAAACTTCACTTTGAGCTTGCGCATGTCGCTCCACTTGGTCCAGGACAGGTCAAACATCAGCGTTAGCTTCTCGTTCAAGTCCTGCTGTATGCCGAAGTTGACTGAAGAGGGCAGGTCCAAAGCAAGATCGGCGTCCTCGCTCAGACGGGTCTTGCCGCCAAAGGCCTGCGATACGGCTTTGGGGACACGCAGCCTGGCCTTCATGGAAAGATCATGGGAAAGCTTTGAGCGGTAGCTCAGACCCAGCCGGGTGCCGGGCAGCGGAGCATAAAGCAGGCCCAGGCTGTAGCCGCAGGCCCAGGAGTCGCCCTTGAGCTTGAGCTGTCCGTCAAAAGCGCGGTTAAAGTCTTGGCCAAAAGCCAGCGCCTGTGACATGCTCGCATCGGCATACTGCAGGATAAAGGCGGCTCCCAAAGCCCATTCATCGTTCAGACGCCAGGAAAGCGAAGGACTCATCTCAATCACCCGCACCTCGGTGTCCTGAGCAAAATAACGCCCCTGCCAATTGCTGCGATATTTGGTCGAAGTGCCGGAGGTGGCCGAAATGCCCAGATTCAGAGTGACGCCGTCACTGAGCGGATGCACATAGTAGAGATTCGGCACCAGCGCCAGGCTGCTAATGTCCTTGTTCTGACGCCCGGAGCGGTTCGAGCCGCGCTCGTGAAAATTGATGTCGCCCAGCAGGGCATGCCCGCCGAGCATAAGCGAACGCTGTTCATGCCAGGCGCCGGCGGCAGGGTTGAAGTAAAGCGCACCGGGGTCCTCAAGCTCGGCGGTCATGCCTGCCAAAGCGCGACCCAGGCCGGCGCTGGACTGTTCAAGTATGGCAAAACCAGCCGCCGAAAGACGACAATGCAGAAAAAGCAAAAAGTACAAACTGAAAACAGCAACAAAAAACCGGCTTCGAAGCATGGAATCCCCTTTCTACTCTGGAAAATCGCAAAAAGCATACGATAATGCTCAAATGCGCCTTTGCGAATCGTTTTCGAGGCCTTGCGAAATCTTTGTGTGTCTTAGTGTCCAAAGTCCTGCCTGAGCCGCAGCGCCTCACCAGCGCCAGAACCAGGCTGCGCTGCCCGCCGGCAGCTTTTCTCCGGCCGGGATGAGCTTGAAGGCCTCTCCATTCCAAATCCAGACCTGTACGCCTTCGGGTACGACATAGTCTTCTGCCGGCGGGCCGCTCATGACCCAGTCCTTATCGCTGGGCGGTGGCTCCCAGGCCGGCGGCTCGAGACATTTCAGGCCTTGCAGGACCACATCATCCTGGTCGCGGTTAAAAACCCAGAATGATTCGCCGAAGAGCGGCAAGCGATCCGGCTGTCTCTGCATCACTGAGTTATCTAAGGCCAGCGCGCCCAAGCCCGCCCAGATGCCAGCAGATTCCTCGCTCAGGCTCTCGAGGCTCATAACCACCATGCTCCAACCAGGGGGGATAATCTGGACGTTATACTGGATTTCAGCCTTGACATCATCGGCAAAGCTAAACTGATAGTTGCCCTGCTTTTCACCGCTAATGGCCCTATCAATGATGCTAACGCGCCAGAGTCCGGGTTCGGCTTTTGCGAAAGCGGCCTGCTCTACAGTCACCTCCACCTGCTCCAGGTCACCGGCGATCAACTGAGAACTAAAATCCAGCGAAACAATCGTTGCCGCCGTTGTGCCGTCGTATTCCTTGGCTGCCGCCGTAAACCCTATTTCGACCCGCTTCGCCTGAATTTGCGCCTTCACCTCGGCGAAAGCCAAGCTGTAATTGCCTTCGTCATTGCCTATCACAGTGTAGTCTGTGAGCGTCAGCGGCCAGTTGCCCACATTGCTTTCCTCGAACTGGGCCGTGGCGTTCTGTATCTCCAGGGCATCGCCCTCGACGACGGCGTCGAAAACAAAATCGCGCACTGTGGCCTCGCTATTGCCGTCATAGACCTTGTCGTCCGCGCTGAATGACACGCTG
>JAAZIY010000432.1 GCA_012800625.1 Lentisphaerota bacterium | reverse complement strand
GTCTGCTTGTCTGGCAGAGATGCGACCTGGGCGCGCCCCATAGAACTGGCCGGCGTGGAAAATCTGCACCTGGTCGAACCCGGGCTTTACCGCTCCGCCAAACCCAGTGCCGCAGGCTACCAGGCATTGTATGACATGGGCCTGCGCCAAGTGCTCTCGCTGCTCTCGCCCTTTGAAGAACAGGAAAGCCTGGAAGACAGCGGTCTCACCCTGCACCGACTGCCCATGCTGCCTGTATTAATACTTGACCGCGATATTATTGCCGGCCTGCGTCTGCTGCGCGCACGCAAACCCGAGCAGCCTATCCTGGTGCATTGCCGACACGGTGCCGACCGCACCGGAGTGCTGATCGCCGCATATAGAGTAATACAGCAGAACTGGACGGTGCCGGCAGCCATCGAAGAAATGCGACAGGGAGGCTACGGACATCACGAGTTCTTTCATAATCTTAGCGTCTATCTAGAGAAGATGGACATAGAGATGCTGCGAGTAGCCAGCGATCCCGAAAAACCGGAGCCTAAGGCGCCTTGAGACCGCGCAACAGCTCAGACAAGACCTGTGCGACCTCAATACCCTCGGCCTCAGCCTCGAAGCTTAGAATAATACGGTGTGCCAATACCGGCAGCGCCACTTTTTGCACATCCTCAGGCAACACATAATCGCGGGTCTCGAGCAGCGCGTTGGCCTTGGCCGCCAGCAACAGCGCTATGCCGGCGCGCGGCGAGGCCCCCAGCTCAATGTGGCGCAAAGCGGCAATGTCGCCCTGTCCGCTGGAAAGCTGGCTAGCCTGCCCTGGACGAGTGGCGATCACCAGGTCCAAGACATACTGGCGCAGTTCATCGGCAACATGAACCTGGTCCAGACAACGCCGGGCGCGCAGCACCTGCTCAGCCTCCGCCACTTTTTTCACCGTCAGCATTGGCTCGCTGCAAGCCATGCGCTGCAGTACCAGCTCCTCCTCCTCACGCTTAGGGTATGCCAGCCGCACACACATCAGAAAGCGGTCCTTTTGCGCCTCCGGCAAGGCATAGGTACCGGCCTGCTCTATGGGGTTCTGCGTGGCCACCACCAGATAGGGCTGCGGCATGGCGATGGCCTGGCCATCTATGCTCACCTGCTGCTCCTGCATGGCCTCGAGCAGCGCGCTCTGCGTCTTGGCCGGCGCGCGGTTGATCTCGTCAGCCAACACCAAGTTGGCGGCTATGGGACCTAGCCTGACACTGAATTTCTGCTCCTCAGGCCTATAAACCATGCTGCCGGTAATGTCGCTGGGCAGCAAATCCGGGGTGAACTGCAGCCTGGAAAAACTGCCGCCCAGACAGCCGGCCAGAGTCTTCACCGCCAGGGTCTTGGCCAGGCCAGGCAGACCCTCGAGCAGCAGATGACCACCGCAAAGCAAGCCAATCAGAAGACAGCGCAAAAGCTCATCCTGACCGACCAAAACCGTGGATACCTCAGCGGCAATATCATGCAAAAATGCGGTCTCGGAATAAAATTGCTCGGAATTGCTAGACATGCTGATATGAACCTGCTAAAAAAACTCAAGGGCTTGAAATAATAAAGCTTCGTGTGCTTTCGTGTCCCTTCGTGTGACTTAGTGTCCTCCCCCTTCGTGTGACTTCGTGTCCTCCCCCTTCGTGTGACTTCGTGTCCTCCCCCTTCGTGTCCCTTCGTGTCCTCCCCCTTCGTGTGACTTAGTGTCCTCCCCCCTGCTTTACCATCTTTTTGTACGGGGTCTAGATAGTATGTCGCCTCAAGAGCGGCTTGTCAACCGCAAACGACGAATTTCAGAAAAATTTACTGCCTCTTCTCTTATTCCCCCATGCCCAGCAGCATCCCAATACCAGCAGGCCGCAACTCTCAGCTCCTGGGCGCCGCGTCTTCCAGTCAGCTGGAGCGCATGGCGGCTCAGCTCGCCTTGCGTGCCGGCAAGCTGGCCGCCAGCGGGCTTTCCGGGCTTTTCGCCAGCCGTTTTCCCGGTCGCGGCCTCGAGTTTTCCGAGCTGCTCGAATATCAGGACGGCGATGATGCCGCCAGCATCGACTGGCTAGCCAGCCTGCGCTCCTCCCGTCTCTATCGCAAGAGCTACCATGAGGAGCGCGAGCTGCCGCTCATACTGGCCTGCGACTGCTCAGCCTCACTATACAGTCAGCCGGCGTTGCTCGAGCTGCTGCGCCAAAGCGCCGCTCTTTTTGCCGCCTGCGCCGCCTTAAGCCAGGACAGCTTCAGCCTGCTCTTCTTTTCCGAAGCCCTCGAGCTGGCTCTGCCACTGGGCCGCGGCCAACGACAACTGCGCCGGGTTGCCAGCCGGCTCTGCCATTTTAAGCCGCGCTGGAAGGGAACTAACCTTGCCGCATTCTGCCAGTTGCTGCAACGCGTCAATAAACGCCCTAGCCGGCTCTTTATTTTCAGCGATCTGCGCTGTACAGGCTATCATGGCGCCCTTAGCCGCCTGACAGCCAAACACCAGGTCCTGGTCTGCCACCTGGCGACAGAATCAATCAAAGCCGAGCTGCCGCAAAATCTTTGGCTGGCACTCGAAGACCCGGAAAGCCAACGAAAAAGCCTGCTTCAGGCCAGCGCATTACATGAGCTGGCCCCAGAGCAAAACCAGAGCCGACAGCACGAAATACTAGCTACTGGAGCCGAGTATCTGCGCCTGGACGAACACCGCCCGCTCTTACAGCAGCTCTTTAACTACTTTCGCCAAACAGCAAAACCGCCTGCATAAAAAATCCTGCCAGCCAGTCATACGCGCCCTAGGCTTCCTACACATCGTGCTCTACCCCTCCTGCCAGTCCAAAAAACGACTCCGCAGCCTTCTAGGCATATGCGCCGCCTTTTTTGTGCTTTGCGCCCTGGCGCTGTACTTTGCCCGTGCTGAAACTCATTACGGCGGGTTTCAGCTGAGCTTGCCCGAGCCGCCCTTTCTTGGCCAACCCGGACTGCTCAGCTACGAGCTGCAGTCCTGGCGCAAACCAGAGCCAAGTCAGCTACGTCTACACAGTCCAAGCCAAAATCTAGATTTTTCCGCCGCCAAGCTCCAACTGCGAGGCATAGGAACGAGGGGCTTCAAATGGCGCATACAACTACAGTTCTGGGCAGTCAAATTTGCTGACCTCCAGCCTCTGAGCGCCGACTACGCCAACAAGCAGCGACAAGTGTTTACAGAAACCTTTACAATCATGCCACGCCCGGGGCTAAGACCGCCAGGCATTCCCACTTATTCGGGCACAGAGCAGCCCTCAGCCTGGACCTGGCTGCTGTTCTGGCTTTGCCTGGCTTTGGCGGCTCTGGACCTGCTCTTGCGATTCTTGAGCCAGCACGGCAGCCACCAAGCCAAAGCCCTGCGAAGCCTGCGCGCCCAGAAATCCTACAGCGCTGCCTCCGCCAAAGTGCTCTGGCGCATCTGGCAGGCAAACGCCGCGCCCTGCTGGCAAAGCCAGGCACTGGGCAGACAAATTCGCCAGCTGCGTTTCGCCCAAGTAAAAAATCCCGAGCTACTACACCAGCTTTGCCGCCAACAACTGCAAGCCCAGCTAAAACTGCTACCTTAAAATTGCCTTTGTAGGATTTTGGACACGAAGACACACTAAGCTACACTAAAACACACCAAGTCATCATCGTCAAAATTAGAATTTCTTCCAAAAACTGCGTTTTTCAGGAGAATTTTGCTTTTATGGTTAACTAAATCAGGGTAAATATTACTGGCAAAATCAGAATCATCTGATGAATTTTGCCGCAAAAACAAGCCGTTTTGTCCTTAACGCAAGGAATCATAAAACTGCTCATCTACTTGCGCCGTAGGCGCATAACCATGCTTAACCCCAGGCTTTAGCCTGGGGTTAAGGCAACCATCAAAACCGGCGCCTCGTAGAGGCGCTACTATACTCCCCCCTTTTTGGAGGGTCTAAAATATGCGTTTCGTTCTCAGTCAGCCCTGGTTTTTATTGCTGCTCTTGCCGCTGCTGTTGCTGCTGGCATTCCCCTCGAACAGCGCCGCCCTGCCCTGCAATCTGGAACAAAAGCCCAAAGCTGAGCCTCATTTCCTGCATCCGGCGCAGCTTTGGCGCCTGCTTCTGCTTTTAGCCGCAGCCTGCCTGCTGCTGGCATTATGCCAGCCGACTTTGATTTGGCAGGAAAAACACCAACAGACCACGTCGCATGAATTGCTCTTCCTGTTAGATGTTTCAGGCAGTATGCAAGCCATAGACCCAGACACAAAACTGGTCGACCCCAACAGTCTGCCTAATGAGCAGCTGCCCCCCAGGCGCCTGCAGCTGGCCAAACAAAGCATTGCGCTGCTGCTGGCAGACCTGGCCGACTGCAAAGCCGGACTGCTCGCCTTCGCCGGCGAATGCTACCTGGTCTGCCCGCCAGTCAAATACCACAATATCCTGCTGGAACGCATGCGCTCGCTGCAAAGCGAACAGCTCCTCGACGGAACCAGCATAGACGCTGCCCTGCAAGCAGCACTCGAAATATTGCAAAACAACGAAAGCAGAAAAAGCATCATCCTTATCTCCGACGGAGCCGACCACGGTGAGCGCAATCCGGCAAAAACCGCCCAGGAGCTTGCCGAAAACCGCATAACTATCCATTGTGTGGGCATAGGCGGCGAAGATGGCCTGCACCAGGTCAACACCGATACCGGCCAACGCTGGCAAGCCATAGCCGAGAGCCTGGACGAGGCTCGCCTGCAAGAAATCGCCAATATCGGCGGCGGACTATACCGTCATCTCAGCCACAGCAAAGAGATACTGCCCGTCATCGGGAGCCTCAAGCAGGAACTTTCCCCGCAATACCGCGAAACCAAGCGAAACAGACAAAAACCCCTGTTGCGGCATTGCATAATTGCCGCACTGCTCTTATCCGTACTCGGAGCCAGAATGCACCACAGGCACACTCTGCTGCAAACCCAATGAATCAGCTCCCCCTTCGT
>JAAZIY010000068.1 GCA_012800625.1 Lentisphaerota bacterium | reverse complement strand
TGCTCTTCCTGGTGGTACATCATATCGATGCCGTGGTTGATGCAGGGAGAGTAGGCCATCACCAGCGAAGGCCCCTCGTAGGCCTCGGCCTCGGTCAAGGCGTTCAGGGTCTGCTGGCGGTTGGCTCCCATCGAACAGCTGGCCACATAGACATAGCCGTAGCTCATGGCCATAATGCCCATGTTCTTTTTGCCCAGGCGCTTGCCGCCGGCGGCAAACTGGGCTACCGCGCCAATCTGCGTGGCCTTGGAGGCCTGGCCGCCGGTATTGGAGTACACCTCGGTGTCAAGCACCAAGATATTGACATCCAGGCCGGAGGCCATCACATGGTCCAGCCCGCCGTAGCCTATGTCGTAGGCCCAGCCGTCTCCGCCGATGATCCACACCGACTTATCGACAAAGTAGTCTGCAAGCTCGTATGCTTTGGCGGCGAAGGCGCAATGCGGCACCCCTTTGGCCAACAGCGGCTTGACTGCTTCCTGGGCGGCAACCGCCTCAGGCCCTTTGTCTTTCCACAGGCTCATGCAGAGTTCGAGCGCCGCCTTCAGCTCGGCGGGGGTCTGCGCAGACTCGAGCATCTTGTCCACATTGAGCTTCAGCTGTTCGCGGTTGGCGTTGATGGCCAGGCGCATGCCCAGGCCGAACTCGGCGTTGTCCTCAAACAGACTGTTGGCCCAGGCCGGCCCGCGCCCCTCTTTGCTCTTGCAGTAGGGTATGGTCGGGAAGGTGCCGCCGTAGATGGAGGAACAGCCGGTGGCGTTGGCCACCACCATGTTCTCGCCAAACAACTGCGTGACCAGCTTCACATAAGGAGTCTCGCCGCAACCGGCACAGGCGCCGGAAAACTCGAAGAGCGGCTTCTTGAACTGACTGCCCTTGACACTGCCAGGACGGTTGTTGCCAAGAATGTTGTCGCTGCTGTTCTCGAAAAAGCTCACCTTGGCGACCTCGCCGTTCTGACGGGCCTCTTCGAGCGTGCCCCAGACCAGGGCCTTGTTGTCCTTGCTCGACATGGGGCAGGACTGTACGCAAACGCCGCAGCCCTGACAGTCCTCGCAGTAAACCTGCACCTTGAATTTCAAGGCGGGGTCGGCCTTGGGTCGCACATCAACCGCGCCAAAGTCGGCAGGGGCCGAAGCCAGCTCCTCAACCGGAATAAGCTTGCTGCGTATGGCGGCGTGCGGACAGACCATGCTGCAAATATTGCACTGTATGCAGTTTTCCGCCACCCAGACCGGGATGCGCGGAGCTATGCCGCGCTTTTCGAGGGCGGCGGTGCCGGTGGGCAGCTTACCGTCCAAAGACATGGCTGACACCGGGATGTCGTCACCCTTTTGCAGCATGGCCGGCAGAATGACCTTTTTGGCGAAGTCGTCGGCGTCAGCGGGCAGCAGGGCGGGCAGCTCAAAGCTCTCCACGCCCTCCAGGCTGGCAGGCACCTTGATCTCTTCCAGGGCAGCCGCGGTGTTGTCAACACAGACCCAGTTCATCTTCACTATGTCCATGCCCTTACGCTTGAAGCGCTTCTCGATGGAGGCCTTCAGCATCTTGATGGCCTGCTCCTTGTCAATCACCTCGGAGATCAGGAAAAAAGCGGTCTGCATAACCGAGTTGATGCGCTTGCCCAGACCGGCCTCAGTGGCAATCTTCAGAGCGTCAATGTTGTAAAAGCGTATCTTGCGCCCAACTATGGTCTCCTGCATCTCTTTGGTGAGCTTGGAGAAAACCTCATCGTTGGAAAACTCGGAGTTGAGCAAAAAGACGCCGCCCTCTTTCAGGCCGGAAATCATGTCATAGCGCCCGATGTAAGCCGGATTGTGGCAGGCGACAAAATTGGGGTGGCTAATAAGATAGGGGCTGGTGATCGGCTTCTGGCCAAAACGCAGATGCGATACGGTCACGCCGCCGGACTTCTTCGAGTCGTAGGAAAAGTAGCCCTGGGCGTAAAGCTCGGTCTCGTCACCAATCAGCTTGATGGAGTCCTTGTTGGCGCCAACCGTGCCGTCAGAACCCAGACCCCAGAAGGTGCAGCTGATGGTGCCCGCCGGCTCGCACTCGAATTCGGTGCCCACGCTCAAAGACTTGTGGCTGACGTCGTCAGTGATGCCCACTGTGAAGTCGTGGAAGGCCTTGCCGTCCAGATGATCGAAAACCGCCTTCACCATGGCAGGAGTGAACTCCTTGGAGGCCAGCCCGTAACGACCGCCAATAATCTTGGCCTGGCCAAAGGCGCTCTCCTTCACCGCGTTGACCACCGACAGATAGAGCGGTTCGCCGGCGGCGCCAGGCTCCTTGCTGCGGTCCAATACCGCGATCTTCTTGGTGCTCGCGGGCAAAGCCGCCAGGAAAGCGGCATTGTCAAAGGGCAGGAAGAAACGCACGTTGACCATGCCCAGTTTGGCTCCCTGGGAGTTGAGATGATTCACCGCCAAGGCCACGGTCTCAGCGCCGGACCCCATAACAACGATGACCTTTTCGGCGTCGGCGGCGCCGACATAGTCAAAGAGATGGTACTGCCGTCCGGTGGCCGCGGCAAACTTGTCCATATACTTCTGCACCAGCTTGGGCAAGGCGGCGTAATGCAGGTTGCTGGTCTCGCGACCCTGGAAATAAACGTCGGGGTTCTGCGCGGCCACATTAAGCACCGGCTTTTCCGGGCGCAAGGCGCGTTCGCGGAATGCCTCGACATACTTCATGTCGCACATCGCGCGCAGCTCATCATAATCGAGCAGCTCCATCTTCTGTATTTCATGCGAGGTGCGGAAGCCGTCAAAGAAATGCAGGAAAGGCACATTGGCCTCCAGAGTAGCCAGGTGCGCAATGGCCGCCATATCCTGGGCTTCCTGCACCGAGCTGGAGGCCAGCATGGCAAAGCCGGTGCCGCGGCAGGCCATAACGTCGGCATGATCGCCGAAAATAGCCAGACTCTGCGCCGCCAAAGAGCGGGCCGAAACGTGAAAAACCGTGGGCAGCATCTCGCCAGCAATCTTGTACATGTTGGGGACCATCAGCAGCAGGCCCTGAGATGCGGTATACGTGGTGCTTAAAGCGCCAGCCACCAGAGAACCATGCAAAGCGCCGGCAGCACCGGCCTCAGACTGCATCTCAACGATGCTTAAGGGACGGCCAAACATATTCAGACGGCCTTGAGCTGCCCAGGAGTCCGCCAGCTCTCCCATCACGGATGAAGGGGTGATCGGATAGATGGCGGCTACCTCGCTGAACGCATAAGCTACGTGGGATGCAGCGGTATTGCCGTCAATAGTGACCATTTTCGCCATTGTGTGCTCCTTAAAAAAAAGAATTCAAGACGCCGAAAAGCTCTAGCCTCGGCAGACTAATGAAGGGAATCCTATAAATATAAAGCGGAATAAACTTTTTACAAGAGTAAAAATCAGGCAACAGAAACAACACAGTGGCTCTTTAGACACTAAGACACACTAATATTTAGTTGGCGCACACTTAAAAGCGGTTTTATGTGTTCTCTTCCGAGCAAAGCTGGCTTTTTGCTGATTTGTATGCCGGCAATGCAGTGAGCTTGCTGAGTATCGTATCGGCATATTTTTGAGTGACATTCCAGACATTCATTAGATCAATGCCAAAATATTGATGAATCAACACATCACGAAACCCAGCCATGCCGGACCAGTCTATGTCAGGATTGGCAGAACGAAACTCCTGCGAAAGCGCCTTGCTGGCCTCGCCAATTATCTCATAATTCCTAATAACGGCATCTTGAACCAATGAATTAGAACTAAAATCTCCAAAATCCATTTTTTGCGTGTAGCGCAAAATTTTTTCCAGCGAGCCTGCGATATGCAACAGGAAAGCCCCGTCGTTTTTTGTTTTCACAATATCACCGCCTCTGCCAGAACATTTTTACGAATATACGGGTGCAGCCCACGCTTGGAGACCACATCAACCTTACAGTCAAGCAGGCTGGAGATTTCATTTTGCAGGTGCACCTGGTCAAAAAGAGTGGCATGGGGAAGGAAGTCAACCAAAAGGTCCACATCGCTTTGAGCGTCTTCCTCTCCACGTGCACAAGAGCCGAAAACATAGACCTGCAACGCATTATGTCTATGTGCAATGCGATAGATCTCATCCTTGAGGCTATGTAGCTTACTCAACAGAGGCATGCGCGGCTCCCACAATATTACTGTTGCTGGTTAAAAATCTCCCTGTATAAAATAATGCCTAAGCAAACACTTGCAAGCAAAGCACAGTTATGAGGAAGAAAGATACCCTAGTGGCCGGCGTTTATTGCTGAAGAGCGAAGCCAAGCCGAAATACGCTAAAAAACTGCCTTGTCTTAGTGTGTCTTAGTGTGTCTTAGTGTGTCTTAGTGTCCAGACTTGTCTTCATTATGCGGTCGTAATACACTTCGGGCGGTGGCTGCGGCAGGGCTTCTTTTTCCTGCATAGCCTCCTTGAGTTCCTCCTCGGCGTCAGGCTCATACCACCAGTAGGCACTGCTCTCGCCGCTGTATTTGCCGATGACGCTGGGCGGCACGCCGAATTTATGCCAATACAGGATACGCGTATAATTAAGATTCCAAAGCAGAACATAGGGATGCTGCTCAAAAATCAGCTGGTCGATCTGGCGCACGATATCATGGCGCTGGGCCACATCGAAAATTCCCTTCTGCTCCTCGATCAGACGGTCAACCCGGCTGTCGGCAAAACCGCAGATATTGGAGCTGCCCGCACGCCCGGCCTCCTTGGAGGACCAAAGGCTCTCAGGGTCCTTGAACAGACCCGCCCCCCAGGCGGCCCAGGTCATGTCGAAGTTGAAGGCGTCCATGTCCTTGGCCCAGGCAGACCAGTCCTTGTTCTGGATATTCATCTGTACACCCAGCGATTTCAGGGCCTCCTGAAAAGGCAGCAGGAATTTTTCCGTCGAGCTTTCCCTGGAGAGGAAGTTAAAGCTTAGCTGTCTGCCGTTTTTTTCCCGCCAGCCACTTTGCGCATTTACCTTCCAGCCGGCCTGGTTCAACAGTTCGGCGGCCTGGTTGCGGTCGAATTTAATCAGCGGGTTCGGGCATGGGTTCTTGTCGTCATACAGGTCTTCATAGTATGAGCGATGCAGGAAGTACTGTCCGTACATCATGGTCTGATTCAGGGCTTCGCGGTCAATCAGGCAGCTCATGGCGCGGCGCACCAGCAAGTCGTCAAAGGGGGGACGGCGCATATTCATGGCAAAGCCCTGGAAACCCACCGGCTTATGGTTGTAAACCGCCTGCTTCACGATCCAGTTGTTGCGCACCGCGCCTAGCTTCTCCTCCAACTTATACCATTGACTAGCGGTATAGACCGGAAAAACATCAAGCTCCCCCTTTTTGAAGGCCTCGAAGGCGTTTTCACGGTCCTCGAAAAAACGGTAGCGTATATGCTCGAAGTTATATATGCCCTTTAGCGAGGGCCAGTCCCGTCGCCACCAGTCGCCGCGTCTTTCCAAAAGCAGGTACTGCCCCTCCTGCAGCTCCTTGAAACGATAAGGCCCGGAGACCACCGGAAAAGAAAAATTAATCTTGTTGAAGTCCTCGGAGGCGAAGACATGCCGGGGCATGACGGCAAAGCCGCCGGCAGCGCTTAAATTGCTCCAGTGCAGCTGCTTGGCACGAAAGCGCACCGCCCTGCCCTCATCGATAATCTCGGGAGGATGCAGACGCTCGAGGCTGAGCTTGTGCGGACCGGTCATATTGGCCGGGTTGACAATGGCCTCATAAGTCCAGACCACGTCGGCGGCCGTGACCGCCCGCCCATCGCTCCAGCGCGCCTTGGGGTCCAGCCAAAAGGTGAAGCTCAGCTTGTCCTCCGAGATGCTCCATTTCTCGGCCAGCGCGCGGTCATATTCGAGGGTCTGCGAGTTCATCTCGATTAGCGATTCATAGAAGCTGCCGAAAACCTGCGCGCTCATGCTGTTGTTGTCTAAATAGTAATTCAGGCTTTTCGGCGAAGGGCCTAGATGCTCGCAGATAGTGCCGCCGCTGACCGCATAGGGGCTGGCTACAGGATCAGGCTGACCAATCAAAGAATGTCGGGGATAAAATTCGTCGCCCAAACAGAAAAAAGCGGAAAGCAAGACTGCGCTGTACAGAATTCTTTTTAACATGATTTTATCCCAAAGGCAAGAAAAGCCTTTGTGTGACTTGGTGTCTCTTCGTGTGACTTGGTGTCTCTTCGTGTGACTTCGTGTCCAACTGGCTTTTTGGACGCGTTCTACCTTAGTAGCAGAGCTCCGGACTGATATAGTACAGCTTGCCAGGCTCCGGACTGAAGTGGTTTTGCGGCATCAGACTCTGCAATGACAGCGGCATACGCTGCTGCATGCTGAAGATAAAGTCCATGAAGGAAGGCGTCGAGGAGAATCTCACCAGGCTGGCCTCGGGAGCCTCGGCCAGCTCGCGGGCCTTGAGCAGTGCATCCTCGAAATAACCCAGCTGGTCAACCAGGCCCAGCTGCAAAGCATCCTGCCCAGACAGTATGCGCCCGTCGGCAAAACTGGCCTGCGCCACCGCATCGGCATCCTCGTAGGCCGAGCGCCCCTCAGCTACCACCTGGCAAAACTCGCGGAAGCTGCTTTGCACCATGCCTTGCACATACTCGCGCTCCGCAGCACTGCGCGGACGGCTCGGGTTAAGCATGTCCTTCATGTCGCCGGAGCGATAGACCTCGGGCTGCACGCCGATCTTCTCAAGCAGGCCTTGTATCTGGTATGAGCTGATAATAACGCCTATGCTGCCGGTAAAGGTCAGGCGGTTGGCCACGATCCAGTCGGCGGCGCTGGCGATAAAGTATCCGCCGCTGGCACCCAGCGAACGCATGCAGACCAAGACCGGCTTGCCGGCCTCGCGACAGGCCAGCACCTGGTGGCGTATCTCGTCGCTGGCCACCACCTCGCCGCCGGGGCTGTCCATGTCCAGGATGATGGCTTTCACCGCCGCGTCTTTGCGCGCCGCGCGCAACTCCCTGCCTATGCGCCGGGCCGAGGCATAGCGCTGCACATTGTCAAAGACGATGACCCCCTTCACTTCGATGAGCGCAATCTCCTGGTTCGATGCCGCGCTAATGCGCTCGACATAGCGCTTGCTGACACGCTCCTCGGACTCGCTGAATGTGCCCGGAAAACCTGAGCCGGACTCGGCCAGCTCGCCAACCAGCTTCACACAGCCCTTGCCCAGCATAAATATCAGCAGGACCAACAGGCAAAAAAAGGCGAAAAAGCCCAGCATCGCGGTCAGACAGCCGCTCATAAAAGAAGAGCGCTTGGGTGGCAGCGACGGCGGCGCTGAAGCGCCCTGTGTGCCGGCATACGTGCCGCGCAAAGGAGTGGGGGCGGACTCGTCAGCCTGATAAGACTGTGGATTATAATCTGAATTCATTAAGGTTTCCTGCTGCAGTAGTGAAGAAAAATCGTGTGTGCTCCTAGGGCCGTTTCAGGTTGTAGTCAGTGCCCTCGTTGGCCGGCCTGGCATGGCTGACGCGCAAGTACCCGGTTTGCTTGCTCAGGCTGGGCGTGCCACCATCAGGCACATAGTAGCGCTGTTGGCGCAATTGCAGATTGCGACCCATAAAGCTATAAATCAAATAGGAATACAAGCGGGGGCGCACCTGAATCAACACATGCACCGAACTGCTGCCGTCCACATCCATCTGCGGCGGCGTGCCTGAAATATAGGGGCCGAGACGATGCACTGCGTAGATATTATCGTCATCCTCGACACGCAAACAGTAGAGCTTTTCGCTGACATCCGGAAAGAGCAGCAGGATAAGGCGCATGCTTTTAATAAGCTCGCTGCTGCTCTGAGAGGGCAGACCCACGCTGCGCTCAAGAATGCGGCTGCCCTCGATAACCTCAACATTAATCGTGTTGGACAGATGCGTGCGGGGCAAACGGCTATGGTTCAAATACGCGGTAACCGAGTAGACCCCCTCCTTTTGCATATCATGCAGCATATTGATGCTGATCTGCAACTCGCGGCTCTCGCCAGGGGCCAGAATCAGATCGGCAATCGGATTGGCCTTGGCGTCTATGGCCTTGGCCACTTTGCCGGAATGCTCGTTGACGGCAAAGAAAAGCCGCCCGCCGCTTACCCCGTCCTGATCGCTGAAAATCAAGGTGTTGCCGCTGGAATTATTGATCACCAGCCGCAGATTTATAATCTCGTAGCGCAAATAGCGCGCACTCTCCGCCTTCAGTTGCAAGGCCACCTGCGCGCTGGAGCTTAGCGCCAGCAGACAGAACAAGCCAAAAAGAAACAAACGCTGAAAAAATGTAGAAAAAAACATGGCTTTACTCCAAAACTTAAAAGCAGCACTTAGTGTTACTTCGTGCGATTTAGTGTCCTTCCCTGGCGTTTACATCTTGTCGGCAAGCGCCTTAACCACCGCCGAGACTGAAACACCCTCGGCGCAGGCACCTGCATGCCTGGGACAGTCACGCAGGAAGCAAGGCGACTGCGGACACTTGCTCCGAAAGACCCGGTGCTGCTCGCCATAGGGACCGGTAAGCCCCAGGTCGGTAGCGCCAAACAGAGCCACGCAGGGCACTTGCAGGGCTGCGGCAATATGCATGGGGCCGCTATCATTAGTAAGCAAGACCGCCGATTTCTTCAGCAGCCCCACCAGTCCGCCCAGGCTACTTTGGCCGGCAAGATTCACCAGCTGCGGCATGGCGACGCGCTCGCGCAGCTCTTCGCCGGCCTCCCGTTCCGATTTGCTGCCCAGCAGCCAGCACTTGCACTGCGGACGCAGAGCCAGAAGCTCGCGCAGCACCTCGGCAAAGAAGCCTGGCGGCCAGTTTTTGCTCGGCCAGCGCGAGGAGTAGGCTACCGCTACAACCGGCTCGGGGCCAGCTTGCAGCAGGCTCTGAGCCTCATCCAGCCAGGCGGGTTTTACGCGCAGCTGCGGCTGGCTCAGCCCGGTAGCCTCGAGCCGAAAGTAGCTGCGCGCCAAAAACAGGTTCTTCTCCACCGCATGCCGGATTTCCGCCGGCAGCTTGATTCTGTGATGATAGAAGAATGCCGCTCCCTCGCGAGCGGTGTCAAAGCCGACTCGTATCGGAGCCTTGCTGAATTTGCAGATCAGCGCACTGCGCAACAGTCCCTGAAAGTCCAGCGCCAAGTCATAGGGCTGGGCCAGCAGCTCGCGGCGAAAGCTGCGCAGCGCCGAGCAGCCCTTAAACACGCCCAGCTCCTCGCGCGGAAAAGCAATCACGCGGTCTATGCCCGGCAGCATCTCGACGATCTCTGCCAGAGAGCGGTTCACCACCCAGCTCAAATCCAGCTGTGGAAATGCCTGTTGCAAAGCATAAACCGCCGGAAAAGTATGAAGTATGTCGCCCAGACTACTGGGCTTGACAATTAATACGCGCACAAACGCAACCCAAGTTAAATGTTTGCAGAACAAGCTTGCTACAAAAAAAGCCGCAGACAACCATGAACTTAGTGTCCCTTAGTGTCCTTTCGTGGCCCTTAGTGTCCCTTAGTGTGTCTTCGTGTCTCAAGGCCTTTTGCTTTTCGGTCAATTTTAGCGAGGCACATTTTCACCATTGCACTGCCAGTCCGCTGGCGTTAATGCCGCTGCCTATGCCCAGCATAAGCAGCTTGTCTCCGGTTTTCAGTCGTCCCTGCTCCAATGCCAGTGCGCAGGTTGCCGGCAAAGATGCTGAGCCGCAGTTGCCCAGCAGCGGGAAGCTGGAGTAGTCTTTCTCCAGGGGCAGCCCCAGTTTTTCATACAGCAGCGCCCGGTGAAACTTGCCCACCTGGTGTGTGCAAATAAGATCAGGCTCATCGGCCTGCCAGCCGCTGCAGCTCTGCAGCTTCTGCCACATGCCGGCGGCCACCTTCACACCCTGCTGCAGCAGCTCATGCGAGTCGGTCTGCATCAGCGGCTGGCTGGCATCAGTCATGCCGCCTTGAGCCTCGCCTTGACACAAATGGTTGCTGCTACAGTCCGAATAGGAGGCGGCAGCCAACAGCAAGCGGTTCTGCTGGCCAGCACGCGCGCGCCGCAGCAAAACCGCGGCTGCCCCCGAACCTATGGTCAGGGAGGCAAAATGCGCCTTCACGCTGGAACGGGTCAGGCTCATATCCGCATTCAAACTGGCAATCGTGTTTTCCAGCAAAGGCCCCGCATTTTCGCCGCAGAGCGCAATGCCCGCCTCAATCTGACCCAGCTCAATCATGTTGGCCAGACTCAAAATCCCGGAAACCAGACCCAGACAGGCGTTGGAAATATCGTAGTTGAGGCAATCATGCGACAAGCCCAGCTGACGGTGCAGCACCGTCGAAGTGGCCGGCTCGACAAAATCGCGGGACACGGCACAAAAAATCAGCGCGCCGATGCGCCCTGCCTCCAGCCCGGAGCGCTCGAGGAGCTTGCGCGCCGCCAGCAATGCGCCTTCGCTGGGCTTGCTGCCGGCATTCCAGAAACGTCGCTCCCGGATGCCGGTCATCAGCTCCAGCCTGCCCTCGGGCAGCCGAAGGCGCTCATACAATGGCTTCAGGCGACGCTCTATTTCATCGGAGCTAACTATATTGTCAGGCAAGACACAGACGAAATCAGCCAGGCTTACCTTGGAGTAACGTATCATATGGAATCAAGTTGTTTGGGGATTAAAAAGCATGCGACGGTCTGGTAGCGCCGCCCGAAAGCCCGAGTCTGGATAGACCCCGCCAAAAAGATAACCGGGCAGGAATTTGGACACGAAGACACACGAAGATACACTAAGACACACCAAGTCGTCTTCATCTAAAATTAAAATTTTAGCAGAAAATTTGCGTTTTTTATGCAATTTCATTGAGTTTTTCTGTTTTGGCCGGTTCCCTTTTCTCAACAAACCAAAACGGG
>JAAZIY010000431.1 GCA_012800625.1 Lentisphaerota bacterium | reverse complement strand
TGTCCAGGTTATTGTGTCTAATCAGGGCGCGTCTTACCCCATAGTAGTCCATCTCGGCAAGCAGTTCCGACAGGGTGGCGATAGCGGCCTCCCCGGCGGCGGCGCTGCCGAAACGGCAGTTGCAATCAAAAAAATCAAGTTCAGGCATAGTCAACAGGCTCCTAATTTTTTCTGTGCTTAATTATTGTTGAAAAATCGCGCTCCATCATCCTATCCTGCTGTTCACGGCAGCGGCAAAACGTCCTGAAAAATGTCGGCTGTCTCTTTAATGGTTCCAAGTCTTTTTAGACTGGGTTTAAGAGCACTCCAGTCATATTTCCAGAAGTTCAGGTTGCTTGCCGGCCATAATGTCAGCTTCGCTGAATTTGCAGAGCACCAGCTTTTTATCCCCATAGCGGTCTCGGTCATAGATCAGGTGTATGTAGCCTTCTTCATCCTGGCAGAAATCCGGATATGAGATTTCGGCTCTTGGGTCTATGAGCAAGCTCCATTTCCAGGTCTGCGCATCATCCTCGGACAAAGCGCAAGTCATATTTGCCCGCCTGGCTTCTCCCTCCGGTACCGGGCCGTGATTTACCAGCAGGACTCTGCCGGAGGCCAGTCTGCGCAGGGCGAAGCGCGCATCTACACCATGCAGGGCAGAGTAGGCCGGTTCAGTCCAGCTGCTGCCTAGGTCGAAGGAGAAATTTTCAGCCAGCTGTGGCTGGTTTCGGCTTAGCATCCACAAGCTCTTGTCATTTTTTTGCAGCAGCTGGTTTTCATTACAGCTGCATGGTGGAGTTTCCGCTGTGCCTCGGTATTCAAAGCTCTCGCCATTGTCTTTGGAGATAAAAATCGACGAGCCTACGGGCAGATTTTCTTGCAGGCTCATGCTAGCCCAGCGACTCACCGGCAAGGCCCAGCTGCCGTCAGCCAGCACTATGGGCTTGTTCATCATGACCCCTGGCGCTATGTTTTTGTGCAGATGCCAGCTTTTATAGGGCGGCGCTGCACTAGCTGCCATCACAGCACAGTTCTCAACCAGGCCGTAGGCTGAGGCGAAAAACAGCCAGAGCCTCTGGTCCGGAGCCATCCAGAGACAAGGGTCGAAGAGTCTTTGCCCATCTGGGTCCAGCGGTATTGCCGCAGGTATGGCCTCAGACCAGCTCTGTCCGCCGTCATTGCTTTCTCGCCATAAGATATAGTTGCCCGGTTTTTCGCCATCTCCGCCGCCATAGAAGACAGCGGCCAGCCTTTGCTTGCCCAAGTATTCTATGCCCGGGATGCCCAGAAAGTCCAGGGCCGGCAGCTTGTGCTGCTGCTTTTTTTCAGGAAAAAGGCTTAGGGCATGGTGTAGAGAGAGGCTTCCGCTTTCTTTTGGAGTCTTCGCCGCATCATTGTTTTTTTCCATTTTGTCTCCTGGTTTTGAACTTCTTGCCTCAGGCAATTCCGCCTTGGTCCATTTTGGCTGCTTGAAAATGTGTTTTCCTGCTCAATGAGCCTGTTGCGGCTCAGGTGTATTCTTTAGACGGGCAGTTTTGTCCATTTTGCTGGAGCTTTAGGCATCCATTTTTTTGATCTCTGCCTGTATGGCTTGCAGATCCAGTCTGATTTGCTGCAGTGATTTTCCGCATTTATACAATGTGCTTCCCAGCCCCAGTCCATCGCACTCATGCAGCAGCTCTTTCAAGTTGTTTAATGCCACTCCACCTACGGCGATCATGGGTTTTTTGAGT
>JAAZIY010000430.1 GCA_012800625.1 Lentisphaerota bacterium | reverse complement strand
ATAGACCAGGTGGGCGGACTGATGTTGATCACTGCTGATCACGGCAATGCCGACGACATGTACGAACACCACAAAGACGGCAGCGTGCAAATGGAAAATGGCAGACCCAAAGTAAAGACGGCGCACTCGCTTAATCCGGTACCCTGTATAATCTACGACCCGCGCTTTCAAAACGACTATCAGCTCAAGCTGCGCGAGGGGCTGGGCATTAGCTCGGTGGCGGCAAGCTGCCTCAATCTGCTGGGCTACGAGGCTCCTGAAGACTACGATCAGTCGCTGATCATACCAAATCTATAATTGCGGAACAAAAAGGGCTGGCTGGCACACTAAAGGAAGACAGGCGTCTTGTCAGACTCCAGGCTGCGGCGGCTTCTGAGTCGGCCTGGCCGTTGTTTGCCTGAGGCGCTAGCACTCTTCAAAAAGGAGGCAGCCATGCCCAAAATAACCTTTTTCGACAGTAAGCCTTATGACCGCGAGTTTTTCGAGGCCTGCAACCAGAACTATGGTTTTGAGCTCAAGTTTTTTGCCCATCATCTTAACAGCGACACAGCGGGGCTTGCGCTAGGCAGTGATGCGGTCTGCGTCTTTGTCAACGACCGGTGTGACGCCGCTGTCATAGAAGCGCTTTACGGCATGGGCATACGCCTGATTGCGTTGCGCTGCGCCGGCTATAACAACGTTGATTTGCGTGCCGCCTGGGAGCGCATCAATGTGTTGCGCGTGCCGGGTTATTCACCCAATGCGGTTGCTGAGCACGCCGTTGCTCTGCTGCTTACTCTAAACCGCAAAACCCACCGGGCATATTTTCGCACTCGTGACAATAACTTCTCGATTGCCGGCCTGCTGGGTTTTGACCTCAAAGAAAAGCATGCCGGCATCATTGGAGCCGGTCGCATCGGCTTGGCGCTTATACAAATATTGCGCGGCTTCGGCATGCGCGTCATGGCATACGATGCCAATCCCAGGCCTGAGCTGGCCGCTCAAATGGGTTTTAGTTATGTGGAGCTGCCAGAGCTTTTCGCCCAAAGCGATGTTATTTCACTGCACTGCCCGCTTACGCCCGAAACCCGGCATCTGATCAATGCGGAAAGCCTGGCATTGATGAAACCGGGGGTTGTTATTATCAATACTGGCAGAGGACAGCTTATAGACACGCAGGCTCTTATTGGCGCGTTGAAATCACGCAAAATAGGCGGCGCAGGGCTGGATGTTTACGAGGAGGAAAGCGAGTATTTCTTCGAGGACTTTTCGGACTCATTTATCCCAGACGACGTATTGGCCAGACTGCTCAGCTTCAATAATGTGCTGCTTACCTCGCACCAGGGCTTCTTTACCAAAGAGGCCATGCAAAGCATTGCAACTGTGACCATGCAAAACATCAAGGATTTCTTCGAAGGCAAAGACCTGCAAAATGAAATATGCTATCATTGCGGGAACCCGGACTGCCCGCCAAAACCCGGCGGCAGATGCTTCTGAGCTATGCCTTAGCGTGTCTTAATGGCTAAAAGTCTCCCTTGATTTTGCTAACATCTCAGTTCAGCTGCCAAAAGCTTTTTTGAACACATCAAGGACAAAAGCGGGATCAAATGAAGCAAAGCTAGTGTTTTTCATGTCTTTCAAGATAGCAGGAACGGCAAGAAAAAGATCTTCCAGAGCCGAGTCGACACCACTTGCCAAAGCATAGAATCTTTTGCCGTCCATCTGGCGAACCAGCGGATCCAGCTTGCATTTTTCCCCTGTGGCAGGATCAGAGGGACAGAATTCCGCATCGACACCGCTAGGAGACTTGGGGATCATTACCACATAATAGGCAGTATATCCTTTATATACACTGCTCTTACTGTTTACTAGCGTTGACAGCTGTTTGTAAAGGTTTGCAGCACCATGGGCATTGAGTGTGTTATGCTTGTTTTTTAGTTCGGCAATGATCTGTTTGTCCTCGTTTATCAGATCAAATTGATTCGTATTGCAAAGGTCTTGCCAGCCAGGAATTCCGGCAATTATTTTCTGATGAAAATTGCCTATGGCATTAAACAGAGCCTTGTCAATTTGACGGTGTAGCTCATGTCTGGCCCATTCTTCTTTCGATTTATCCAGCAATAATGTGGAAAACTGTACTCCAAAGGGGTCGGTAACATTGCGATGAAAATTGTGTTCGGCTTGGTGCTCGCCTTTTTTAACGGCGCTCAGTAGCCCTTGAAAAGCTTCTTTGAGCGGTTGGTCATCAATCCAGGACAAGTACGGCATAAGACCTCCTTAGTTGACTTTGCTTCAATCCACGGTGCAGTTCAGCATTCTGATCAGTGCCCTGCCCATTGCCCAGGCCAGGTTGACCGGAACCGCATTGCCAATTTGCTTGTAGACGCTGCTGACCGAGCCGACGAACTCCCAGTCGTCCGGGAAGGTCTGTATGCGGGCGTATTCCCGGGTTGTAAGCGGCCTGGTTTCATCGGGATGGCATCTTTCAGTTTGTTTTTGTGCCGGTGCGCAGGTCAGCGTGAGGCTAGGCTCATTCCAGGAAAGGCGTCGCGCCATGCCGGTTTTTCCGCCTTCGAGATGATAGCTGCCCTTCATGTATTCCTTCTGCAGCTCCTTGGGCAGGTCTCGCCAATATCCTCCCGGCGGTACCAATGACAATATTTCCGCTTTGCGTTTAGGATAGCTTTGTCCTGGGGAGTCCGGGCAATCACAGTCATACAGTATGCCGGTCTTCAGCGCGTCTTGCAAAGTAAGTATTTTTGTGTATGGCGATGGCCATTGAAACTGTAGCGTATCGCGCAGATCCTGTCTAATGCCTATCAGGAAAAGCCTTTCACGCTTTTGCGGAACCATGTAGAATATAGCTTTCAGGAACTGTGGCTCTATCAAGTCATAGCCCAGCTCGCCAATGACCTTGCGCATGGTTCGCAGGGTTTTACCTCCGTCATGGTTGAGCAGGCCTCGCACGTTTTCAGCCATGAAGGCCTTGGGTCGAATCTCTTCGACCACTCTGGCGAACTGATGAAAAAGAGTGCCCCGCGTGTCGGCAAAACCGAGTTTTTTTCCAGCATACGAAAAAGCCTGACAGGGGAATCCTCCGGAAAGCAGGTCAACTCCATGCTTGTACTCGTTGAAATCAATGTTTTCAACGTCACCGGGCAAGACATTCCAGTGTGGGCGGTTTTTTTGCAGGGTGGCGCATGCGTCCGTCATTAATTCATTCAGGGCAATATGTTCGAAGCCGGCCATTTCCAGCCCCAGTGCCAGTCCGCCGGCGCCGGCGAAAAGCTCCAGGCTGCGAAAAGGCCGTTTTGCTTTTGTTTGCATCTCGGCCTGCCAATTGGAGTTGAACATCAATTTTGCCTCGTCAAAGGGCAGTAGTTGCTTTTTGTGATAGAAGCGATAATTGCTGTCGGGGTGTCGTATTGCCTTTAGTTTGCCGTTTTTATCCCAGCGCCTGAGGGTTTCTTTTGAGACTGACAACATATCAGCCACTTCAGAAAGCGTAAAATGATCTTTATGGGCAGTATTCTGCATTTAGCGGGAAGTCCTATAGTTGAAGCATGATGAACCTTACACATGGTTACTATAATTCTGCTTTGCTGTCATAGCAAGCCAAACAGCGATTTTATCTGAATACAAATGTATGGGCGGCACTCATTCGGGAGGCAGGGCAGGGCTGCTGCAAGACACACAGATACTCTCAGGCTCGGATATTATGCCTTCGTGTCCTTCTACTTATTGTGTACCGCCTCCCAGCGCGGAGTACAGTTGCCAGCGGCTGCTTTGCTCGGCCAGTCTCATGCTGATGAGGCCTTGCTGAGCAGCGAACATGCTGCGCTGGGCATCGAGCACGCTGAGATAGTTGTCTATGCCTTTTTCATAGCGGAAGCGGGCCAGCTCATAGGTCTGGGTGAGTGCTTTCACCAGGGTCTCCTGGGCCTGCACCTGCTCGCTTATGCTCTGGCAGAGCACCAGGCTGTCGGCAGTCTCGCGAAAAGCGTTCTGTATGGCTCTTTCATATTGCGTCAGGGCCAGCTTCTGCTGTACTTTGCTGACGCGGTGAGCGGCCCAGACCCTGGCGTCAAAGATGGGCATTGCCAATTGCGGCGCAAAGCTCCAGGTTGCGCTGCCGCTGGAGAACAGGTCGGAGAGCTGCGTGCTGGCGCTGCCAATGCTGCTGGTCAGGCTGATATTGGGGAAGAAGGCGGCTCGTGCGGCTCCTATGTTGGCCAATGCGCCCAGCAGGCGGTGTTCGGCGGCCATGATATCAGGGCGCTGCAAGAGCACTTCTGATTCCAGTTCGGGAGCCAGGGCGGCGGTTTGGGGCAGGCTGCTCAAGGGGCCGGGCATCAATTCGTCGGGTATGGGGCAGCCCAGCAGGAATTGCAGGGCATTTTTGGCCTGCTCGAGCTGTCTGCCGTATTGGGCCACATCGACTCTGGCGCTGTCCCTTGGTATCTGCGCGCGTTTCAGGTCCAGCTCAGTAATCAGCCCTTGCTCGAACTGCTTGCTCACCAGGTCCAGGGCTTCTTGTTGGCTTTGCAGAGTGTCTTTGGCCAGCTGCAGCGATTCATTTTCGGCGGCCAGCGCCAGATAGGCGTTGGCCAGCGAGGAGACCAGCATTATTTGCGCACCGCGGCGGGCCTCTTCAGTGGCAAAGTATTCCTGCAGGGCGCTTTCGCTCAGACTGCGCAGCTTGCCAAACAGGTCAATTTCCCAGGAAAGCAGGCTCAAGTCTGCCTGAAAGTGGTTGCCGCGCCGGTCTTGACCCGGCATCAAAAAATGCCTTGAGCTTTTTTGGCGAGCGCCGCCGCCGCTGGCATACAGGTTCGGATAAAGCTCGGCGCGCTGAATTTTATAGAACTCACGCAAGCTCTCTGCATTCAAGGCGGCCAGGCGCAGGTCGCGGTTGTGCTCCAGAGCCAGCTCGATAAGCTGGCTGAGCTTTTCGTTCTGGGCGAATTCCCGCCAGGGCAATTCGGCGGGGTTCTGCGCGCCTTCCAGGCCGGTGCCTGTGCCGGGCAGTTGCGCCGGCACGGGAGCCTGCGGTCTTTCGTACTTGGGGATCATGGCGCAGCCCGAGGCAAAGAGCAGCAAGAGCGAGAGTGACAGAAATTTACGCATTATTGCAGTTCTCCTTTCAGTTCGACAGCGGCAGCTTTCTGCCTTTTACCTGAAAACAGCTTTTCTATAAGCATATAAAACAGCGGCGCGAAGACCACCACCAGGATGGTGCCGGTGACCATGCCGCCGAAAACCACTGTGCCTATGGCATTCATGGCGCCGGCGCCGGCGCCTTTGCTTAGGGCCATGGGAAAGACCGCCAGGCCGGTGGTCAAGGAAGTCATCATAATGGGGCGCAGTCTAAGGCGCACGGCCATCAGGCAGGACTCCAGCAGGCCTATGCCTTGTTTTACGCCACTCATGGCGAACTGCACAATCAAAATGGCGTTTTTGGTGGAAAGCCCCAGTGTATTAAGCAGGCCGATCTGGAAGTAGACGTCGCTGGGCATGCCCCGGGAGCTGGTGGCGATGACCCCGCCAATGACTCCCAGGGGCAGGGTGAGCAGCACTGCAAAAGGTATGTCCCACTTGCCGTAGAGCGCAGCCAAGAAGAGGAAGACGATGACCACTGAGAAGGCGTAGAGCAGGCCGGTCTGGCTGGTGCCCTGCTTCTCCTGGTAGGAAAGCCCGGTCCAGTCATACCCGAAGCCAGGAGGCAGTTTCTCGGTAATCTCTTCCATGATGCGCATGGCGTCACCGGAGCTTTTACCCTTGGCGGGTTGTCCCCAGATATTGACCGAGGGGAAGGCATTGAAGCGCTCCAGCTGCGGCGAGCCGCTGTCCCAGTGTCCGCTGGCGAAGGCGGAGTAGGGCACCATCTTGCCCTGCAGATTGCGTACGTAGATGCGCTGCAGGTCTTCAGGCAGCATACGGAAAGGGGCGTCGGCCTGCAGATAGACGCGCTTTACGCGTCCATTTTGAATATAGTCGTTGACATAGGCACTGCCAAACGCCGCCGAGATGCTGTTGTGTATGGAAGTGATGGGCAGCCCCAGGGCGCCGGCCTTCTGCCAGTCCACATCGACGCGGTACTCCGGCACATCCTCCATGCCGTTGGGGCGCACATTAGTCAGGTTCGGGTTTTGCATGGCCATGCCCAGCAGCTGATTTCTGGCCTCCAGCAGGGCCTCGTGTCCGTTGCCGGCGCGGTCCACCAGTTGGAAGTCGAAGCCCTGCGCCGTGCCCAGCTCGGCGATGGCCGGCGGTGGGAAGGCGAAGATCATGGCGTTGTGGTAGCGGCTGAAGTAAGCCGTGGCACGGTTGGCAACCGCCTCGGCATGGTTTTTCGGGTCGCGGCGCAGGTCCCAGTCCTTGAGCTTGACAAAGACCATGCCATTGTTCTGGGCGCGTCCGGAGAAGCCCACCCCGGCGATGGTAGCGCAGGACTCTACCGCCTCGCTTTCATGCTCCATAAAGTAATCGTTGACGCGGCGCATCATGTCCTCGGTCTGTTCCATGGTGGAGCCGGTCTGCAATATCACCTGTGTAAGCAGTATGCCCTGGTCTTCGTCAGGCAGATAACTGGTGGAGATATTGCGCAGCAGATAGAGCATGCCGCCGACGATAAGCAGATACACCATCAGGAAACGGAGCATCCTTGCCAGACCGTAGCCCACCATGGAGACCAGCAGGTCCCGGAAGCGGTCGAACCAGGAGTCAAACCAGTTGAAAAAGCGGTTGAGCAGCTTGAAGCGACTTTTGGGAATGTTCTCGCCCTGGGGGGCCGGCTTGAGTATGCTGCAGCAAAGCACCGGGGTGAGGATAAGGGCCACGCTGACCGAGAAGGCCATGGAAGTGACCACGGTCATGGAGAACTGGCGGTAGATGATGCCGGTGGAGCCGCTGAAGAAGGCCATGGGGCCAAAGAGAGCGGAGAGCACCAGGGCGAAGCCGATGAGCGCGCTGGTGACCTCGCTCATGGAGCGCACGGTGGCCTCTTTTACTGGCAGCCCCTCCTCGTTCATCAGGCGCTCGACGTTCTCGACCACCACGATGGTGTCGTCAACCAGCAGGCCTATGGCGATGACCATGGCGAACATGGTAAGCATATTGATGGAGAAACCGAAGACGTTAAGGGCGGCGCAGGTGCCCAGCAGCACCACTGGTACAGCGATGGTAGGGATCAGGGTGGCGCGCATATTGCCGCCCATAAAGAGCCACATGACCAGGAAGACCAACACGATGGCCTGGAAAAGCGACTTCACCGCCTCCTTGATGGCCACCACGACAAAAGGAGTGGTGTCAAAGGGGTAGACCACCTCGATGCCGGCGGGGAAGTTGGCGCTAAGCTCCTTCATCTTGCTCTTGATGGCGCGCGCCGTGGTCAGGGCATTGGCGCCAGGGGTCTGGCGTATGGCCAGTATGGCGGTGGGCTTGCCGTTGAAATAGACGTTGACGTCATTGACATAGGTGCCCAATTCGCTGCGGCCCACGTCGCTGATACGCACGGTGGCACCGCATTCGGAGCTGCGCAGCGGGATGTTGGCAAAGTCCTCCGGGGTCTTGAGTAGGTTCTGCACTACGATGGAGTTGTTCAGGCGCTGTCCTTTGACAGCGGGCGCACCGCCGAACTGTCCGGCGGATACTTCCACGTTGTATGAGCGCACTGCGGCGATGACATCCTCGAAGGTCAGGTTGTACTGCACCAGCTTGTCGGGGTCCAGCCAGATGCGCATGGCGTATTCGCGCGCGAATTTCTCCACCTCGCCCACGCCTTGCACTCTGGCCAACACGCCTTCGACATTGGAGACGGCGTAGTCGCCCACGTCGTGGGAGCTTAGCGTGCCGTCGCTGGCCACCAGGCCAATCATAAGCAGCCAGTTTCTGGTTGACTTGGTGACTTGCACGCCGGTTCTCTGCACCACTTCTGGCAGGCTGGCGGTGGCCAGCTGCAGCTTGTTTTGCACCTTGGTCCAGGCCAGGTCCGGGTCGGTTCCTGGCGCGAAGGTCAGCTCTATGCGGCAGCTGCCTGCCGAGTCACTGGTCGAGTATAGGTAGAGCATGCCGTCCAGTCCGGTCATGCTTTGCTCAATGATTTGCGTGACGCTGTTTTCGACGGTTTCCGCCGAGGCACCCGGATACATGGCCGCGATGGCTATGGTTGGCGGAGCCAGGTTGGGATACTGCGCCACGGGCAGATTGAGTATGGACAATCCGCCCAGCAGCATGATGAAGATGGCTACCACCCAGGCAAAGACCGGGCGGTCCAGAAAGAATCGAGACAACATATTATTTCTCCTGAATAGAGTTGTTTTGCGCTGCCGGCGGCGGACTTGGTTTTCGCCGCCGCATTTTGGCGTCGTGCTGGCCTGCCCTGATTACTCTTGCTGTTTCTGCTCGTCGCCTGCGGCTATGGCGGCGGTTTCCTGCACTTTCATGCCGGGGCGCACTCTTTGCAGTCCTTCGATGATGACGCGTTCGCCCTCCTGCAGTCCGCTGCTTACCAGCCATTTATCCTTGATGCTGCGGTCCAGGGTCAGATTGCGCGGCTGTGCGGTCTCGTCTTTGTCAACCACATAGACCATGGGGTTGCCGCGGGTGTCTCGTGAGACACAGCTTTGCGGCAGTAGAATGGCGTCTTCCTTCACGCCGTCCTCGATTAGGGCGCGCACAAACATGCCTGGCAGCAGTGTGCGGTCTGGGTTGGGGAACTGCATTCTGAGGCTGTATGAGCCGGTGCTGGGGTCTACGCTGATATCTTTGAATTGCAGGGTGCCGCTTTGCGTATAGGCTCTGCCGTCTTCGAGATTCAGCTTGACCTCGTGCTGTGTGCCGTTATGGCTGAGCCTGCCGTCCTGCAGTCTTCTTTGCAGCTTGAGCATCTCGGCGGTGGCCTGCGGTACATCGACATAGACCTGGTCTATCTGCTGTATGCTGGCCAGGGGCAGTGGCTGATGGGCGCTAACCAGGGCGCCTACGGTGATATTGGAACGGCCTATGCGACCACTGATGGGCGCGACTATGCGGCAGTAGTCCAGGTTGATTTGGGCGGCTTGCAGTCCGGCCTGGGCGCTTTGCACTGCGGCCTTGGCGCTTTGCTCGCCGGCTTCGGCGGCCTGCAGCTCTGCCTGGGCGGCCTCGATTCCGGCCTTGGCGCGCCCGACTTCAGCGTCGGCGACCTTCAGTCCGGCCTCGGCGCGTGCCAGGTCGGCTCGAGCGCCGTCCACGGCGGCCTTGCTGCGCTCGATGGCAGCTTCGGCCTGACGGCGGGCGGAGTCCACATCGTCAAAGTCTTGCTGGCTTATCGCTTTGCTTTCGAGCAGTTCCTTGAAGCGTTGCTGTCTTAGTCTCAGCGGTTCGGCATTTGCCTCGGCGCTTTCCAGTCCGGCCTGTGCGGCGGTGAGCGCGGTTTTTGCCGCCCTCAGCATGGCCTGGCTGCTTTCCTGGCTTGCCTCTGCCACCTTGAGCAGGCTTTGGGCATTTGCCAGTCCGGCCTTGGCGCGGCTGCGGTTGGCTTTGGCGCCGGCCTGTTGCGCCTGGGCCAGGCTCAGGGCGGCCTCGGCATTGGCCTTGGCGGCCTGATAGGGCGCCGCATCAATCTCGTAGAGCAGCTCGCCTTCCTGGATTTCGGCTCCCTCGACGAAATGCCGCTTGAGCAGCACGCCGCTGATCTGCGGGCGTATCTCGGCCAGCAGCAGGGCGGAAACCCGTCCGGGCAGCTCGGAATGAAGCATAATCGGGGCTGATTTCATGGTCACCGTGCTGACCGGCTGGGCCGTAGCGCTTTGCTGCGGCGCCTCCTGTTTGCAGGAGCTACAAAACACTGCGCCGGCCAGCAGCGCAATGAGGGAGAAAGCGGGTAGCCAGCCTTGCAAAAGGCCACGATTCAAACACAACATGGTTCTCTCTTTCATGATATGATCCGTTTCTGTATGATGGCTAAGGTGAAGATAAAGAATGAGTCGCCGGGCAAAGTCGCCTCAGGAACAACTGTCAAATTGGTTCTGCAATATCTCAAATACTTTCCGGTAGGTGCGCAGCAAAAGCTCGCGCTCCTCGCTGCTGATGCTTTCCATGATCAGGATGAATTTCTTGTAGCGTTCCGGCAGCCAGCCGGCGATGTAGGCGCGCCCGCTGTCGGTGAGGGAAATCTCGAACATGCGCCGGTCGCTGGGATGCGGGCTGCGCCGAGCATAACCGAGCTTCTCCAAGGAGTCCAAAGCCGAGGTCATGGCCGAACGCGACAGACTGACCTCGTCAGACAAGTCCGCCGGAGTCATCACGCCCTCAGGATGATGAAACAGGCACTCCAGTATCTCGACCAGACGCAGATTGATGCCGCACTCGGCAAGCTTGTCCTCGGCAAGCTGCTCTATCATCCGGTTCAAATGCATAAGCTCAAAACCGGAGCGTAAAAGCGCCGCGTCCAAAGAACAATGAGACTGGGCATAGCTGGAAATGCGATCCAATAAGGCAAAACTGGCCATAGGTAAACCTGATAAATAAAAACGCAAAAGTAGTACAAGGAAATAATATACGAGGTCAAACTACTTTTGCAAGTCGCCTAGGCGCTGGAATAACAGTGTGGCCCCTGTTTATAATAGTTGGTCTGGCATGAATTGGGGCTGAACCATATTTATTCGCTGTAGGCAATTTCGTTGACTCTAAGCCATTTTCTCAAGCGTCTTGTGATTTCTTCACGCTTATATACGTACCATTCTTCCATTTTTCCCAAATAAACTAAATGCTCGCTGAAGCGGCGGTAGGCGCCGCGCCCCCTGAAAAAGCTGTAAACCAGTTCCTTGTCGTTTTCTGACAAGTGCATACCGGCAAAGCCGAGCTGCAAATCGCGCCCCAGGTGCAGTTCGAATCTATGGGGCAACTCTATCCAGCCTGGCTCGTTTTCAATGCGCTGACGCAAAATTTCTATATCCTCAACATTACTATAATCTTCGTAGTGTGGCATGAGTAGAGATTCCGCCTCGTTGCTCTCTGGATTGATGTAAAGCTCATACATGGGGTCGGCACTAAGACCTAATTCTTCGTAAAGGTCAACTACTTTTTCTAGTTCAATCATGACAATGTTATCCTGAAGTACAATAAAATCTACAGTAGTAAAGCTATACTGTAATTGAGAAAAGTCAAGCTGACTGGGACTTTTGGGACGGGAACGGGAGCGGGAACGGGAACGGGGAGCACGCTAAAGCGTGTACTACATACGTGGGACTGATTCGCCCGATGTTACATACCAGGGGTTTTTGTGCCGCCCTT
>JAAZIY010000067.1 GCA_012800625.1 Lentisphaerota bacterium | reverse complement strand
GTACAGCCTTTAGGCTGCTCCCCGTTCCCGCTCCCTGCCATTCACCGGGTTTGTGGCGCCCCTACAGGGCGCCGGATTCGGGGGGGGCTTTTACCCAGGGTAAGCTCGGCTCCTGCGGAGCCTCGCTTACCCTGGGCTATATTAGGTTGCCCCTTTGGGGCACCATGTGACAGATTCTCAAGAAAAAATTGAAATTTCAGCAGGAAATTTGCGTTTTTCATGCTATTTCATCGAGTTTTTCTGTTTTGTTGAGATAAAAACAGGTTGTTCGAAATCTTGCAATTGCAGTTTATCTGCTTAATCAGCTTCCTTTTATTTTTTTTTGTGCCTTTTGTGTTTTTTGTGGTTCAAAGGCTTTTTGGACAGGGTGTGTCTTGGTGTCCCTAGCAGCGGTTCTACTCGATTATCCGTTCCCAAATAGCCAGGGTTTCCTGTCTGCGGTCGCTATAACAGGAGGCCCTGGACATATTCGCCTCGCGGATGATCTTGTACACTGTGTGCACGGAGCGGTCCGGCTCATAGGCCACAGCATATATTTGCGCCAGGTTGTTTTCGGTGAAATCGAAGCTGCCCTGCACCCTGCTCCACAGTTCGGTGGAGAGGCTTTCGGACAGGTCCACGCCTTCGCTTTCCCAAAGCTCCCTGGCCTGGCGCACCTCCTCCATATCCACCTCGTCAAGCCCCAGGACTCTGGCTATATTGGCGTCACTGGCCGAGAAGAACGATGGTTTTGCATTTCTGACCTGGCTTGGGTAGCTCAGGCCCGGCGGCGGCAGCACGGCGATTTCTCCGGGTATGGCATTTCTCCATCCTGGCAACCAACAGAGTTCCGCCTTGAACTCCATCTCGCCGTTTCTTGGCAGGGTTGGGAATCCTTCGGCGGCATAATGTTCAGCTTCCATGCCGTTAAGCTTATGCAGGTCGTCGCTGTCTATATAGTCTCCCAGGACATCGAGGAACACGTTCACCTCGTCAAGCAGGTCCAGCTCATCATCGCTGATGTTGTCACGCAGCTTGTCTGGCTGGCTTACTTTAAAGCCTTCCTCTGCGGAGGATAAAAATGTCTGTACCAGGCCATTGTCCAGGTTATGCGGTCGGCGGTCTAGCATCCAGGGGCTGAAGTCCAGCGCCTGCCTCATCTCGTCATCCTGGCTTTGCCCCAGGCGCCGGTTGCTGAACAGGCGCCGGTCGCAGAGATGCATCCAGTAGCTCAGGTCGGCGCCCGACTCGGCCTGGTAGCGCAGACGCTGTTTACGCGTCAGTACTAGGGCCTCTTTCGAGACCAGCTCGGAGACCATCATGAGGTGCGAGATAAGCAGCATGCAGACCGCCAGCACGCCTAGCACCATAATCAGAGCCACGCCGGACTCCGATTCTGTGACATTGGCTTGTTTCATATTCCCCGGATTTTTCATCTTTTATCCTCGGGCAGCGGGTCCCACTTGCCGTATCTTTCCCGGAAGCTGCTTCCCATGCTGCGCCGCAGCCAGGTCTCGGTTCGCCCGTCTTGCCAATTAACCGTGACTTTCACGGCCAGTGGCAGGTCTTTGCGTTCGGAGTCCTCGGTTTCCCAATGGTCCAGCCACATAATGCGCTCCCGCCAGTCCAGGCTCTCATCGGCCTCCCAGTCGGCATAGAGGAACTGCAGCGACTCCACATTTTCGGCCAGCAGCGAGACTTTTTTACGTTCCCCCACCTCGTCCCAGTGCAAAAATGGCCTGTCGCTGTAGACCATGTAGAGCTTGCTGTCCTGCAGCAATATTTCCGCGAAGCGCAGGCTTCCCTCGATTTCGTCGTTCAGGCCATGCAGGTATGCGCAGCGCAGGCGATCGCGTTCGGCGATAAGAAATGGCGTTTTCACCCCGTCCGGGTCCGGCCAGGTAAAGGGTACCATGTGTTCGAGCATTGCGCGCAGGCTGCGGTCCAGGCCCAGCAACTCATTGAAGCGCTGTCGTTCGGCCATGATACGCCGCCAGCTATTGCTGGTCTCCCGCGAATAAGCATAGAGCGTCAGAGCCACCAGCAAGAAGATGCTAAGCGCGACAATGATCTCCAGCAGGGTAAAATATCTTTTGCGCGCTTTCATTGCAAGTCGTCCTCCTTGATCATCTTGCGCACGCGCAGCTCTTCCATGAGCTTGCCGGAGACGTCAAAGACCTCGATATGGAACTCGCCCAGCAGCCAGCCCCGTATGCTCTCCTGGGCCTCCTCGGGCAAGTCGTCAACCGCGTAAAGATGGCAGACACTGGAGAAGCCCTGCGGCAGCACGCCTTCGGGCATGATGGCGCCCGGCCCGGCTAAAAGATAGCATTCCGCCACCTGTCCGAGGATATGCTGGCGCGCCCAGCGCTTTTCGGCACGCAGCAAACCGGAGCGCGCCGCGCCCACGATGCCAAGGCTGGCCACCACCGACATGGCCAGAATGGTGGCCGCAATCATGACCTCCATCAAGGTGAAATAATGTTTTCGCATATTTCGAGCCTGGTCGACAGTTTGTAAAGTATGCCTATAAATATAGCCCCTGCCAGGAAAAAACAAATGCCGGCACCGAGGCAGGCATGAAAAAAGACCTTGGCTGCGCGCAGTCAAGGTCTTTGGCTCAATGGTGCTCGAGGCGGGAGTCGAACCCGCACGGGTGTTACCCCACTAGGCCCTCAACCTAGCGCGTCTGCCAATTCCGCCACCCGAGCAATTAAAATGTTTCCAAGTAACGAAGCTTAATATATGTTTGCAGTGGCAGTTTTGCAACCCAAAACGGAAAATATACAGTCTGGCGAAAGCAAACTTTCGCCAGACTGCGTTCATTAGCTCAGATTTTTCATTCCGGAATCCGGGCACAGCGGAGCCAGGCTAGATTTTCTCCGTTTTTTGTCCTCGCAGCATATGGGCATTCTCGCGCTAGCGCCCTGGCTTCAAAACTTGCTGTGCCTCAGCCTGTCTTCGTGACCAAGCAAGCCTAGCGTTGCTGCCGTTTACGCCAGTGTGCCAGGCTGGCGGCGCCGGAAAAACCCAGCTTGGCGGCAATCTCTTTCTGCAAAAGCCCGCTGTTTTCCAGTTGTCGCAGAGCCGAGAGCCTGACCCGGTTGATGTATTCCCCCACAGGGCAACCCGCATATTGCTGAAACAAGCGCTGAAAGTGCACGCGGCTGTAGCCAACCAGGCGAGCCAGGCTCTCGATGCTGTCCCCTGCCCCCAAACTGGCGTTGATATGCTGTTGCACTGCCTCCATGGCCTGCCGGCGACTGTCCTGGGATGGCGACTCGCTGGCCTGCCCCTCCAATAAAATCGCGGCCTCGGTGAAAAGCAGCTCGAGCACGCGTAACAGCCTCTCCTGATTGGCAAAACTGGGGCTTTGCTTGCACTGCAACCAGGCGGAGTTGAGATAAACCATCAAAGCCGGGGCGCGTTGCAACTGCCGCAGCGAGTTGCTCCAACCCTCATTGCCGACTTCAACTATGCCGCAGGAAAAAGCGTCTGGCAGAGGATAAATCCAAAGATGCCGCCCCGGCGGCGCGCCAGGCGAATATCCGCAGTCATGCTCCTCGTGGGAATCAAACAGAAAAACACTGCCTGCATCAGCCGCATAGACCTTGTCAAGCAAGCGCAATTCCGCGCTGCCGGAGAGAATCAGGGTCAGCTCGCGGTAATTGTGACAATCCAGGGGCGGAGCCTCATGGCGGCGGACAACTAGCGACTCCGCGTTGTCTGGAAAACAACTGGCAAAGACGCGCAAGCGCTGCCCCGGATACAAAAGCTGTCGCTCCTGCGGATTGAACATAAACAATCCTTTTTATCAAAAAAATGATACTATCAATCAATATTGTCTCGCCTTAACATACTTGTTTTAGGATATTTTTCAAGCTATAGTTTGACAGTGCGCGGAATCATGGCAAAAGCCTAGTCCGGCAAACAAACCCGGCATCACAAAAAAAGGAGAGCCTAGCAATGCAGAAACTTGCCATTCATGGCGGAGAGCGCCTAATTGAGAAATACCCCACCCTGACTTGGCCGCCCACCAGTCAAAAAACCGCTGACAAGCTGACCCAGCTCTATATGAGCCGCCAGTGGAGCTTCAACAGCCCCGCCGAACAGGAGTTCGAGAGCGCCTATGCGGCCTATCATGGCGCCAAGTTCGGCGTCTTTATGGCCAACGGCACGGTGACCCTGGAATGCGCCTTGGAGGCCCTGGGCATTGGCGAAGGAGACGAAGTCATCGTCCCCTCGCTGACCTGGATCGCCACTGCCATGTCGGTGCGCTATGTGGGAGCCATACCCGTGTTTGCCGACATTGAAGGAGACACGCTCTGCCTCTGCCCCAAAGCTTTCGAGGCCGCCATCACCCCGCGCACCAAGGCTGTGATCCCAGTGCATCTTTACGGCAGCACTGCCGATTTGCACAGCATCATCGCCATCGCCAAAAAACACGGCATTGCAGTGATTGAAGACTGCGCTCATATGCAAGGCGGTTTTTGGGACGGGCGCGGCGTGGGCAGTTGGGGCGAAATCAGCAGCTTCAGCTTCCAACAGTCCAAGACTTTGGCCGCCGGCGAAAGCGGCATCTGCCTGACCAATGACAGCAAGCTGGCCGAGCTGCTCTATCGTTGCAAGCACATCGGATACTCTCGCTACGACAAGCAAGGTCAGGCCGGCACCCCGCCGCCAGTGGGGCTGCGCTGTCACAACTACCGCGGCAATGCCATGCAGGCGCTCATCTTGCAAGACCAACTTGAAGAGCTGCCAAAGCTGATAAAAACCTACAATGCCTTCAGAGACGCCTTTGCCGCCGAGCTTGAAGGCCTGCCTGGTGTGCGCCTGCAAGCCCGCGGCAAATTGGCCGACCCGCAGGGCTTCTACGCTTTGGGAATAATTTTTGACGGCAAGGAATGGTCGAATATCCCGCTGGCTAAAATCACCGAGGCCCTGGGCGCCGAGGGCATGCCCGTCGGCCAGACCTACGGCCCGGTATACAAGCACCTGCTTTTCAATCTGAAACCGGACGAATATGTTCTGCACAGCGGCGCCAATGCCGATCAGCTCTGCACGCGCACGGCGCAAATCATGCACCATAACATGTACCATCTTGAAGGCGCGCAGCTTTGTGCGGCAGCCATCAGGAAACTGTTCGAGCAACGCGGCTCGCTGCTCTAAAATGCACAGGGCCGGCGGGGACGCTTGCCTCCGCCGGCCATGCGCCCACGTTGAAACAGGAGTGCTACCATGCTGTTAGGTTGTTGCAAAGTCGATATCACCCCCAGAGTGGGAGTGGAGCTGGCAGGCTTCGGCCCGTTCATCAACAGGCATAGCATTGGCGTTCGCCTGCCATTGAGCGCCAGAGCCTACGCCTTTAGTGAAAAAGGGCGGAAAGCGCTGCTGATTAATTGCGAACTAATAGGTCTCTCAGAGGAATTCATAAAAGGGGTGGCCGAGGCTATCTGCCAGTCCATTCCCGACTTAAGCCCGGGCCAAATACTGATTTGCTGCACGCATACCCACTCCGGGCCAGCCACCATATCCATGCACGGCTGGGGTGAAATGGACCCAGTGTACCAGGAGATTCTGCCCGACAAGCTGCTGCAGGCAGGCTTGCAGGCCTGGGAGAAACTGGAGGAGGTCAGCCTGCACATTGGCAAGGCCCCCTGTGAACACATAGCCTTGAACCGGGAGCGCGACAAGGATGCGCCGCCCTTGTCGGAGGTCTTGCAGGCTGATTGGCGACCGGCAAAGCCGGAACTGACCGACACCGAAGTGCAAGTGCTCAAGTTCCTGCGCCAGGACGGCAGCATCAAGGCGCTCCTCGCCAATTATGGCTGTCACCCGGTGGTGTGTTGCCAAAAGACCCGCTATATTCACGGAGACTTCCCGGCCCTGGCAGTGGCCATGCTGGAACAGGAGTTCCCCGGCTCTTGCTGCGCTTTTTTGCAAGGCGCCCAGGGAGACATCAATAGCTGTGTGGTACACAAGGAGGAGGATGAATCGCTGATGGCCTTGAGCCTGATTGCAACCCGATTTGCCAACTCGCTGCGCCAGGCTTTGGTAAACTGCGTCGAGCTTGAAGACCATAGCGTCCGCGCCGTCCAAGAAAACTTTGACTTCAGCGCCAGGGCCGACATCAACCTGCAACGCCTTGATGAAATGGAGGCCGAGCAGTTGGCAAAGCTGCATGCCCCAGGCGTCAGCGACAGCGACCATGAAGCAAGAATAGCCATGGTGTTTTTGCTCGCGCTGCGTAAAATGCGCAAAAAACTGCAGCAAAACCCCGGCTACCGCCCGTGCCTGCCACTTTCCGGCCTGCGCCTTGGCACAGTCTGCCTGCTCGGAGCACCCTTTGAAGTGATGCGAGCCATCAAAAATGACCTGGTCGCAGCCTCAAGAAGCCCGCACGCAATGCTGCTGGGCTTCTGCAACGGCTACCGCGGCTATGCCCCGGACAAAGAAATCGTCGAGCGCAACAGACAACAAAAAGGCGGCTACACCACCGATATCGTGCCTATGATTTTCGGCGAGTTGCCCTACGCAGATCTGCATACCGAGTTGCTCGCCGGACTAAGCAAAATCGATGAAATGCTTTTCACATGAACCGTTGACAAACCGCATCCAGAAAACAAATTGGACACGAAAACACACCAAGACACACGAAGACACACCAAGTTATGCAATTCCATATCCTTAGGATGGCTTGGCATCTAAAAAAGCTGAAGCCGAAGCCCCTGACAAAAAAAGATAAAAAAAAGTCGTATTTCGGCTTGTAAGCCGAAATACACTGTATATAGTGTATTCATAGCGCAATCACCGCACATATAGCGTCATCAAGAAAATACCCGGCAGTTTTTACTAATGCCTTAGAGTTCAATACTTAGAGCCTGCTAAAAAACTGAAGCCTGGAAAAATCTGCTGCGTCTTAGTGTGTCTTGGTGTCCAAATTTCTGCTTTATTTGATTCTTTGGGCATCCTTTGCCCAAGCGTCTTAACATTCTGATTTCAGATTTAAAATATTACAAAAGGGGAACGAGCATGGTCAGCGACACTCATAGCATATTCGATTTTTTTCAGAAGCGCGACGGCACCATAGTGCAATTCGAGGAGGCGAAGATCGCCAACGCCATTTTGAAGGCCAGCCAGGCGGCGGCTCGCAACGGCGCTCAGGCGCTGGACGAGACGCGCGCCGCCGAGCTGGCGCGCGAAGTGGTCGTGCAGCTGGACAACCCGCTCTGCGAATACTACGTGCAGCCCGACGCCGAAAAGCAGCGCATCCCGCTAATCGAGGATGTGCAGGACCTGGTGGAGATCACCCTGGCCGAAAACAAGCTGTCCGACACCGTGGCGGCATATAAGCGCTATCGCAAGACCCGCGAGCTGGCGCGCAAGGCCATCTATGTGCGCCAGGCCGAGGAGGGCGGCGGCGAAAAAGCCGACCTCACCGACCAGTCCATGCTCCTGGTCAAATCGGCCACCCTGGGCAAAATGGAACACTGGGACCGCAGCCGCATCGTCGACAAGCTGGTCAGCAAGCTGCAGATGTCCGCCGAGGAGGCGCTCGGGGTGGCCAAGGAGGTTGAGAACCAGATCATCTCCAGCAACATACGCAGTCTGGGCACGCCGCTGCTGCGCGAAATGGTCAACAATGTGCTTGTTGAGCAAGGCTATCGCGACCAGCTCAAAGACCTCTCGCTCTACCATATCCCGCGCGAGTTCATCGAGAACCTGATGTACAGCAAGCCCACCGAAAACAGCAATATAGTGAGCAACAACCCAGAGGCGGTGAACCTGAGCATTGCCGAGCTGCTGCTCAAACAATGGGGTCTGGAGGCTATTTTCAGCCCGGAAGTCAAGCATGCGCACGACAGCGGCGCGGTGCATCTGCACGACTTGGGCTACCCGCACCGGGTCTACTGCTCCTCGCATTCCATTGAATACATCAAGAAGTACGGCTTGCGCGGGCTGACCAACCTGAACACCGAGTCCAACCCGGCGCGCAGCGCCTCGGTGCTCACCGGGCATCTGAACACCTTCCTGGCCTCCATGCAGGCCAACTATGCCGGCGCGCTGGGCATCGCCTACATCAATATCTTCTACGCCCCCTACCTGGTGGGCCTGAGCGACAAGGAGATCAAGCAGGTGGCCCAGGAGCTGATCTTCAACGGCTCGCAAAATGCTTTCTCGCGCGGCGGCCAAACCCTGTTTTTGGACTTCAATATCCACACCGGAGTGCCGCAGTACCTGCAGGAGGTGCCCAGCATAGGCCCGGGCGGCAGCTACCAGCTGCGCGACGCCAAGGGCAAGGTCCATGACCTGCTCGAAGAACTGCGCCAAGACTGCGACGAGGCCGGAAACCGCCTGATGGACCTCTACCTGGTCGACAACAAAAAGAAGGAAAAACGCCTGGTGCTGCGCGAACTGCACAATGACAAGGACGGGCTGCACTACGACCCCGAGATCGAGGCGCAGCGCCTGGCCCGCGGCGAACACCTGCTTACCTACGGCGACTATATCCCGGAGGCGCGCCGCTTTACCTCGGCCCTGCTCGAAGTCTGGGGAGAGGGAGACCGCAACGGCATGGTCTTCGAATTCCCCAAATGCGACTTTCACGTCAGCCGCGAGACCTTCGAGGACCCGGAGCAATACCGCATCTTCCAGGAGGCCTGCCAGCTGGCCAGCCGCAATGGCTCGACCTACTTTATCTTCGACCGCGACGACGTCACCCTGTCGGCCTGCTGCCGCCTGCGCACCACCATTGACGACAACCGCATGCTCAAACACCCCGAGTCCATGCGCTTCTGCGGCTTCCAAAATGTCACCGTCAACATTCCGCAGGCCGCCTACCGCGCCGCCAGAGCCGGCCAGAAGAACCTCGAAGGGCTTTTCGCCGAGATCGACAAGACCATGCAGCTCGCCGTCGAGGCGCATCTGCAAAAAAAGGAGAAAATCGCCGAGATGATGTCCGGGCCGGGGCGCCCGCTTTGGCAGATAGGCAAAACCGCCTGCGACGGGCGACCCTACGTGGAGCTGGACAAGTGCACCTACATCATCGGCCTGATCGGCGTCAATGACGCGGTTAAATTCATCAGCGGCGAGGAGCTGCACGAGAGCCAGGAGGCTCTGCAGGCCGGGCTGCGCATCACTGCACATATGTACCTGCGCGCCAAAGAGTACTCCGAGCGCTATAATCTCAAGTTCACCCTCGAGGAGTCGCCCGCCGAAAGCGCCGCGCGCCGCCTGGCGCTCACCGACCTGGTCTACTTCCGCGACGAGGCCCTGCAATGCTACAAGGGCGACAGCGAGGATGTGGCCTACTATACCAACTCGGTGCACCTGGCTGCCGAGGCTCCGGTCAGCCTGGTCGAGCGCATCGAGACCCAGGGCATGTTCCACAGCATCATCGAGTCCGGCGCCATCACGCACGCCTTTATCGGCGAGGAGCGCCCCTCCGCCGAGGCCATCGCCTCGCTCATCGAGAAGGTCTTCCGCCGCACACAGTCCGCCCAGGTGACCATCTCCCCGGAGTTCACCTACTGCAATGTCTGCAGTCACCAGAGCCGCGGCCTGCATGAAAAGTGCCTCGAGTGCGGCTCGAGCGACGTGGTCGGGGAGACCCGTGTGGTGGGCTACTTCAGCAAGATATCCAACTGGAACAACTCCAAGCGCTACGGCGAACTGGTCAACCGTCAGCGCGGACGCTACGCAGTGGAGACCGCCGAGGAGCTGACGGCGCCCTGCCTGTCAGCGGCGGGAGGTGAATGAAATGATTAGCACACAAGAAAAAATCATCGTTCATGTTTTTGGCAAGGAAGGCTGCGACAAGTGCAGCATGCTCAACCGCAGGCTGGACAAGCTGCTTTCAGAGCCGCGCTATGCGCGCTTTGAAAAAACCTATCATGACGTTATGAGCGAGGAGGGCCTGGTGCCTTTCTGCCTGGCGCAGTGCCTCAATCCCAGCCAAATACCCGCCATGCTGCTCTCCAAATCGGCTGACGAAGGCGGGCTGCAATATCTGCGCAACCCGGAGCCGGACCGGGAGGACAAGCTCTGCGGAGCCGCCAAGCTCTACCAGTACCTGGGACTGCAGACCGACTATAGCGCCGCCGGCAAAGGCCTTATAACTCCAAAAATGATCAGCTCCATACTGGACCAGGCCCTGGACTGCCTCTGAGACAGCCCCGAGTTTAGACCGCGCCCAAAAAGTCTTGGAACCACTAAGACACACTAAGACAGACCCCATCCAAAAAGGTCATAACGCCGAAAGGCTGTTAGTGGCGCCCCTACAGGGCGCCG
>JAAZIY010000429.1 GCA_012800625.1 Lentisphaerota bacterium | reverse complement strand
GCCGCCGTATTTGATCGAGCGCCTCGCGGCTGGCCCCCTCGCCCACCGCCAGCATGGCGATAACACTGCCCACTCCGAAAACCAGACCCAGCATAGTCAAAAACGAGCGCAGCTTATGCAAGAGCAGATTTTTGACTCCCAGCTGTATGTCCCGAAAAAATCTAGTCATTGGCAAGGGCACTTTGCTTATCCTTCTATTTCGGCGATCAGTCCGTCACGCATATAAAGCCGTTTAGAGGCATTTTGCGCGATTTCGGCTTCATGCGTGACCATGATAATGGTTTTGCCGGCCTGGTTGAGTTTTTTCAGCAGGGCGATAATTTCCTCGCTGGTGCTGCTGTCCAGGTTGCCGGTAGGCTCGTCGGCCAGCAGGAACACCGGGTCGTTTGAGAGCGCCCTGGCTATGGCGACGCGCTGCTGCTGTCCGCCGGAAAGCTCGTTAGGGCGATGCCGCAGGCGGGTCTCGAGGCCAACCAGGGCCGCCAGTTCCTTGGCTCTGGCGGCGCTGTCCTCCTCGCGCCAGCCCAAGTAGTACAGGGGCAAGGCGATATTCTCTTCGACTGTCAGCTGCGGGATCAGATTGAAGCTCTGGAAGATAAAGCCCAGGTATTTAAGGCGTATGTCACTGAGCTGGTTGTCATCCAGCGCGCTGACGTCTTGCCCGTTAAGGAAGTACTTGCCGCCGGTGGGCCGGTCCAGGCAGCCAAGCACATTCAGCATGGTGCTTTTGCCTGAACCGCTGGGTCCCATAATGGCCCAGAAGTCCCCCTTGGCAAAAGTCAGCGATACTCCGGCCAGAGCATGCACCTGCTGCGTGCCCATAACATAAGTGCGGCGGATATCTTCAAAACGCACTGCGGCGTTGCTAGAGGCAGTTTGCTCTGATGAAAGCATAGACAGACTCACAATACGGCATGAAAATGATTGAATTCCTAGTTGCAGCCAAATAACAGAAAACGCCGGGCTCAAGCTTTCAGGTCACTAAGACACACGAAGATACACCAAGGCACACCAAGAGGAAGCCGATTCAGATTTCGAACAAAACGGCTACGTCTCAAAAAACCGGTTATTGGTTTTTTTCGTCCGTTGCGGTTTTTTCAGTCTGCGCCGGCTCTGGCGCCACTATTCGGGTTTCCCGGGTTTCAGCGGCATTCTGGTCGTTTGCCTGTCCTCGAGGCATTCTCCGGCGCGCAGCAGTTCCGCCTTCCCAATTTCCCCTGCGCCGGTTTGATTCCTGGTTTTCCCTTGTATCATTATTAGGGTTGTTGGCGCTGCGCCGCTGCTGATATCTCTGTCTTAGCGCCTCTCTCTCCTCGTCGCTCATGTTGGCCATGCGTTCCTGCATCTGCCTCATTTGCTCGGGGCTGAGCCTCTGCCGGCGCCCTCGTTGTCTGCTGTCCTGCTCCCCGTTTTCATTTTCAGGGCCAGCCCCGTTTTCAGCCCGCGGCGGGATTTTTTCATCCACGAGCACTTCGTCGGTTCTGGTTGAGACTGCGGCATGCAGTGGCGGTGTGAGCATCACCTCCTCGTCCACCTTCAGGCCGGAGAGTATGTGCACCATACGGTTATTGTCGGCGCCCACCTCTATCACCCGGGCCTCCGGCTGCCCCTGGGCATTTTTCACAAAAACGATGCTTTGCCCCTCATTTCGCAACACACACTGCACCGGCAGGTACAGGGCATTGCGGTGTTGCTCGACAATGATCTCGGCCTCGCAATTCATGCCGGACTTAAGTATGTCCGACTCGCCCTCGATCTCCACAATAGTATTATACAGCTTCAGGTCCGGGTTCATAAACATGCTGCTGGCGTCCGGCAGCGGGGCGATCTTGCTGATCTTGCCTTGAAAAAGCATATTCGGCAAGGCGTCGATGCGGATACGCACCGGCAGGCCGGCATAGATTTTCTTCAGATTAGTCTCATGCACTTTGACCTCGGCGATAAAAGTCTCCGCCGTGGGCAAATAGATGAGTTCTTGCCTTTCGAAGACCTCCTGGCCTTCGTCCAGCGGTTCGGCATTGCCTCGGCGGTTGCTGCGCACACTGGTGGCATAGATCACCAGGCCGTC
>JAAZIY010000428.1 GCA_012800625.1 Lentisphaerota bacterium | reverse complement strand
TGGGGTGCAGGCAGCCATCAAAACCGGCGCCTCGTAGAGGCGCTACTATGCCCCCCCCTTTTTGGACGGGCTCTGGCTTAGCAGGATTTTGGACACGAAGACACACGAAGACACACGAAGCTACACGAAGCTACACTAAGGTACACCAAGTTTTTTGGGCTATGGCTTTGTATTTTACGGTTAGTCTTCTTCTTCGTCCTCGTTTTTGACGAAATTGCATTTATTCCAGGCCTCCTGGTTAGTCCATTTTTCCCAGGAGACGTGTCCGTCACAGAAGGCGAAGACATTTCCGCCGCCATGTCGGTCCACCAGGTAGTCCCTGGGCGAATAGTTCAGGTCAAAGAAGCCGTCATTGGTTGTTTCCTTGGTTGATCCTTCTTCGAGCAGCAGCGGGGTTTGCGAGCTGGCCGGCACCTCGATTATCTTTCTGCCCTTGGTGTCGGAGTTCACGCCGTAACTGCAGTGCGATTCGGTGATGTCCATGGGACAGGCATAGACCTTTTCGTCCTGAACATAAGGATACAGATTTCCACGCTTCACCTCGAAATTACCCGCGGTAGGCACCGGGAATTTCTCGTAGTAGACCCAGCCTCCCTCGACTCCGGCGCCCCAGCTGCCGTTGGTGTAGTGCGGGAAGTAGTCTTCGGCCTCGGAGACATACATTTGGAAAGCCAGGCCTAGTTGTGTGAGGTTATTGACGCATGCGGTCTGCTGGGCACGCTCGCGGCTCTTGCTCAAGGCAGGCATTAACAGGGCCGCCAGTATGCCAATTATGGCGATGACCACGAGCAACTCAATTAAGGTAAAAAGACGACTTCGCATAAGGAACCTCCTGGTCTGCTTGCATATTTGAGGTGAATTAAAATGATGAAAAAAATCAAGGCTGACAGAGTCATTTTTGAGGAAACCACACCAAGAGCATGAGGTCCTGCTGTGCCTCAGTGTCCCTCTGGTTTTTTCGGCACAATGATGGCTACGCTTTTGCAGCCCCGCAGGTTTCCCAGTGGGCGGCAGTTAATTCTAGCGCGCGAGTTATCGATTATCTGCAGGATTTGCTTGTTTTTGCCGGCTCTGATTTCGGCCACCGGCAATCCGCCGGGCACTTCGCCTCCCAGGCCGCTAGTATAGAGCTTCTGCCCCTGGCTCAGCTCCAGGTCTTTATCGAGATAGTCCAGCCTGAATTCGTTGGCCTCCCCCCAGGCATCGCTGGCTCCGTTACTGACCCCGAGCATTTCCATGCCCTGCACAGTAAGGCTCAGGCGGCACTCAGGCGAGAGCAGGCTAGCTACGCGGGCATGGTGTCTGAAGCTTTCGGCCACGCGTCCAATCAGATAAGGCCCGGCCAGCACTGCGCTGCCCACTTGCACACCCTCGGCCAGCCCTTTATTGATGCTGAAGCCATGGCTCCACAGTGCCGGGTCTCGGCTCACCAGTTCCGCGGCGATGACTTGCCAGCCGGGTAGCCGCGGCAGCTCAAGGAGGCCGCGCAGCTCGGCATTGCTTTTGCGCAGCTCTTCATAGCCGGCCAGTTCTATCTCCAGCTCCCGCAGGCGCAGTTCCAGGTCTAAAACCCTCTGGCGCCGTTTGGCGCCGGCGGGGAGCAGCCCCCTGCCCCAGCCAGAGGCGGCACGCAAAGAGCTGACAAAGGGCGAAGCTACGGCCAGTGCCAGACGACGTGCCGGAGCGCTGAGCGAGAAGAAAAGCGTAAAAACGGCAAACAAGGCATAAAAAATGTAACTGACATGTAGTCTAGCTTCTCGCATCAAGTAGCTTTTCCTCAGGAGCCTCAAACAAAGCGCAAAAATTTAGTGTGTCTTGGTGTCCAAAATCGTGCCGCATTGCTTTTTGGACGCGGGTCTGCGTTACTGGTCCGTCTCGGTTTCCGTCTCGGGCGTCTTTTTTTCGTTGTCCTCCGCCTTGTCTTCGGATGCCTTGTCGTCAGTCTCGGCACTTTCCTCGGTTTCTTGCAGGGTCAGGCCGCTAATAGCGGGCATGGGCAGCTGCGCGAATCTGGAGCGCAAGCTGGCCGACTTGGCCTTTTCGGGCACGCTGAAGAGAAGAAGCAGTTCCTGTGGACCAGTCGTCTCCAGCAGCCGAAAATCAAAATCGGGCTGATTTGCCAACGCCATGCTTTGACATTTGTATGCCCTGCCCTCGATCACCAACTCGTAGTCGAAGCGGGAGATGCTGCGCTGCGGCAACACCGAGACCTTGAAGATAACAAAAGCCTGTTCTTCATCCGGGCTGCGCGACTCGCGCAAAGCCTCATTGTCAAGCCCGGCCTCGAAAGTCTTATTCTGGACGGCTTTTTCCTGGCTGATAAAGCTCTGCGCCGCCAAGCTACGCTCGTAAGACTCCAGGCGCCCCGCATGAATGGGTAGCGGCAGGTCTAAGGCGCAGAGGCTGAGCGCTAAAAGCGCAGCGAACAGAAACAAAAAAATGCGTGTCATAACAACTCCATTGCGTTTACAGCGACAAGTTGAAAAGTCAAACGCCAAGACAGACAAGAAATGCCTGCTCTAACTTCGTGTGACTTAGTGTGACTTCGTGTATCTTAGACCCCGTCCAAAAAGGTCATAACGCCGAAAGG
>JAAZIY010000427.1 GCA_012800625.1 Lentisphaerota bacterium | reverse complement strand
TTCCAACATGAAATCAAAGGGTCAGTAATCTGAAAAAGTAATGCATGGCAAAAATGCGCCAGTCAATGGGTGAATGCCCGACATGGCATAAGTGTGGCTTAGTGTCCCTTAACTGCGACATTTTGTCACGGCATGGGATTTTACCGACCGCGCCACCCCCGTAAAATTCTTGGCATGCTTTCTGCTAGATATACAATTAGCAATTGCCTTTTCCGGCACATTGACAACAGTGCAAGTTCAACATTTAGACAAGGAGGTCAATATGTTTTGGCAAACTATCCGTCCTTTCCGCACTTGGAACCCATGGAACGACTTGGAACAGATCAGCACACAACTCAACCGCTTGATAGGAGGTGACGAAGAGATGAACAAAGACAACAGCAACAGTAACACTGAGAGCGGCGCTCAGCGTCTGGCTCATTGCAGCCCGCGCTACGCTTTTTGGGAGAATGACAAGGCGATCTTCCTGGCAATGGAGATGCCCGGAGTCAACGAGAAGTCTCTGGAGATCGACTTGCAAGGCAACAGCCTGAGTGTCAGCGGGGTCATGGACAGCTTTTTGCCTGAGGGCTTCAGCAAGGACTGCCGCGCCGGCAGTTGCGGGCGCAGGTATGCCCGTCAGTTCAGCCTGGGCGAAGGGCTTAACCATGAAGAGATCAAGGCAGTGATGAAAGACGGCATCCTGCGTCTGACATTGCCGAAAACCAAAACCACGGCCAGCCGACGCATCGAAGTGCTAGGCGAATAAGGCACACTAAGGGCTTATGCGGCGCCTGCGGCGCCGCATAAGCCGCTTGCCCGTTTTAGTTTATTGGGAAAGGGTCGGGGCGGCAACTGCCGTCCCGGCCTTTTTTATTGTGTGAAGCGGAAGGCCAGGCCTTTACCTCCGTTTTTTTAGCTTGGCGACAAACATGGCGTCGCAGTCTCCCTGCCAGTGCCAGATTTGCCGCATGCCCTCCGAGGCGACCTGGTCCAGCGGACTGACGAAGGGGCTTAGTTCGAAATCGGGGTTGCAGCGCAGAAATTCGTGGATCAGGCCTTGGTTTTCGGCTTGAAACATGGAGCAGGTAGCATACACCAGGACACCGCCGGGCTTCAGTGCGGGAGCGGCATTTTGCAGCAGTTGTTTTTGCAGGGCGACGAAGTCAGCGATTTCATCGCGGCTACTAGTCCAACGCGCGTCCGGATTTCGCCTCCAAGTGCCAGAGCAAGAGCAAGGCGCATCGACCAGTACACCATCGAAACGAGCGTTCCAGACCGGCATTTGCTTGCCTTTCCAATGTTTGCAGCGTATATTTGGGAAGCTGGCGCGGCGCGCCCTCAGCTTGAGTTCATCGAGTTTATACTTGCGTATATCGCTGGCGGTGACACTGCCTTTACCTTGCATCAAGAAAGCCAGGTGCAAAGTTTTGCCGCCGGCTCCAGCGCAGGCATCCCACCATTGCTGCCCCGGTTTTGGGTCACAAATCAGGGCCACATTCTGCGAGGCTAGGTCTTGGATTTCAAAGTGCCCGCGTTTAAAGCTTTCCAGAGTGTGCAAATTGACCGAACTTTCCAAGCAGCGCAGTGCCTCTGGCATCTTTGCATGAGCAGTGACATTAACGCCCTGCTCCGCCAATTGCCGACAAAGCCCGGGCAGGTCTTTCACTTGTGCGCGGAACCAGAGCGGCGGGCGTTTTTGCAGGCAATTCAGCAGCAATTCCGGGTCTGCTGCCGCTGCCGGCTCCATTTCTGCCAGCACCCAATCGGGCAGCAGCCCATTCAGCTCTAGCTCGGGCGTTTTCTCCGGTGTAAACAGGGGTTTCAGGCATAGGCTTTTTTGTTGCCAGCCTTCATCCTGACCGGCGAAAGCCAGTCGTATCGGGCTTGGTTTTATTTGTTCTATCCAGGCCTGTAAAGCCTCCGGCGGCTGTTTAGGGCTTTCCAGCAGCCAGGCGCCGACGAGCACGCGGCTCCAGTCCAAGGCTATATTTTCGGGCAGTCCGCTTTTTTTATCCTCCAAGGCTTGCTGGAAGTCTTTTGGGGCGAGCTGCCTCAGCCAGCCCCACCAGCGCAGCACGGCGAAAAGGGTCTCGCTAATGAGACGGCGGTCCCGTGAGCCTAGCTGTCGGTTGGCATAGAAGACTTGCCTCAGGCTGCGGTCGGCGGGGGCTCCCTCGAGCAAGGCGCGGCAGAGGCAAAGCTCGACCATTTCGGCACAGGCCTTGGCCTGACTATGCAAACGCGAAAGCGGCATGGCCGTCCTGGTATTACCTTGGTTACCCATAATTTTTGGTATATGAAGAGACACTAATCAGCAAGCTGCGGGGAGTTTATTTAGCTGTCGCCTTAGCCTTGGCGGCCTGCACGGTATTATGCAGCAGCATGGTAATGGTCATCGGGCCAACTCCGCCGGGCACAGGCGTGATCATTGCCGCCTTCTCTTTAACCGCTTCGTAGTCAACATCGCCGACCAGGCGATAGCCCCGTTTGGCGCTTGGGTCTTCAACCCGGTTGACTCCCACATCGATAACTACGGCGCCCTCGCGCACCATGTCAGCGCTAATAGTGTTAGGCCTGCCGGCGGCGGCGATCAGTATATCGGCCCTACGCGTATGCGCAGCCAGGTCCCGGCTGCGCGTATGACAGACCGTGACCGTGGCATTGCCCATGTCGGACTTTTGCATCA
>JAAZIY010000426.1 GCA_012800625.1 Lentisphaerota bacterium | reverse complement strand
TTTTTCTTGAGAATCTGTCCATTTGGTGCCCCAAAGGGGCAACCTAATATAGCCCAGGGTAAGCGAGGCTCCGTAGGAGCCGAGCGCAACCCTGGGTAAAGCCCCCCCCGAATCCGGCGCCCTGTAGGGGCGCCACTAACGGCCTTTCGGCGTTATGACCTTTTTGGACGGAGTCAAGGTACAGCAAAGTTTTTTATGCTTTGCTTTTCACCTTGCTCAGGACCGCCGCGGCATTATTTCCGCCTATGCCGGCGGAATTGATCAGGGCGCAGTCGAATATTTTGTGTCTTGCCCCTTGAGCTATGCAGTCTATGCCCTGGCACTGCGGGTCTAGCTGCTCATGATGCAAAGTGGGCGGGATAAGCCCGTTTTGCATGGCTAGCACTGTGATGATCAGCTCTGCCAGACCCGCGGCTCCCAACAGGTGTCCCAGCTGTGATTTATGGGCGGCGACGCTGAGTTCGGGCAGCCGCTGGCCGAAGATGTTTCGCAGCGCGCCGGCCTCGCTGCTGTCATTGGCCACTGTGCTGGTGGCATGAGCGCAAACATGCTCGATGGCCTCAGGCCCTAGACCGGCCAGGCGCAGAGCCTCAAGCATGACCCGCCGCGAGCCTTCGGCCTGCGGCGGCGGCGCAGTGATATGGAAGGCGTTATTATTGCTGGCCGCGGCCAGCACCAGGGCCTGGGGCGCGCCCGCTTCGGCAGAGCCTGCCTCCTCCCGGCTCAGCAGCACTGTGGCGGCCCCCTCGCTGAACAGCGTGCCCGAGCGCCGCAGGTCAAAGGGCCGCATGGTATCCGCAGTTATAGTGCGCAGATTATGCAGTCCGCACCAGGAGAATTCGCTGAGCAAGTCATAGGCCGCCACGATGACCTCGTCGGCCCGGCCGCTATGCAAGAGGTCCATGCCCAGCTGCAGCGCGGCCAGTCCGGAAGCGCAGGACATGGAGAGCTGCAGGCTGGCCGCCTGGCAGTCGTAGGACTCGGCGATACTGGCGACGAACTCCTCCACCAACCAACAGCTTTCCGGCGAGACCTCTTCGTTGTCGATTTTTTCGCGCCATAGCCATTCCTGTGCCTCGAGCGGGCCGAAATTGCTAGCCAGCACCAGCGCGCGCCGCGCCTGGCTGCGCGCGTTTTTGCCGGCCTGGCGCAAAGCCTGCTCTATGCTGTGCTTCAGGACTGCTCCGGCCAAGTCGTCCTCGGGAAACATCTCGCGCAGTTTCTCCTCCTGCCTGCGGCTGATTTGTCCGGCCAGCTTTTGTTGATATGGGCTGCTGTCAAAACGCCATATGGGTCTGAAAGCCTCCTGTCCCGCGCACATGGCGGCGTAGACCTCGTCGGGCTGCTCACCCAGGGTGCAAAACAAGCCCATGCCATCAATTCTGCTCTTCATTATCAGTTTCTCGCTGAGAATTCAATAAATACAGGCAATCAACCGATTAACGCAGGCGGAGCCGCCGCTATTGGCCGAAAACAGAGATATTCATGTAGGGCAAAGCTT
>JAAZIY010000425.1 GCA_012800625.1 Lentisphaerota bacterium | reverse complement strand
GATAAAGCCGGTAGCGTCGGCCTGATCGTAGACCGAGTCCTCCTCGAAGGTCACCACGTCGGCGTCATAGAGCGTATACGGCGAGCGCCGGCCCACGATAAAGCAATTGCCCTTGTAGAGCTTGCAGCGCACTTCACCGGTAACGTTTTTCTGGCTTTGGCTGATAGCGGCCTGCAGGAACTCGCGTTCCGGCGCAAACCAGTAGCCGTTATACACCATGTCGGAGTACTGCGGTATAAGCTGGTCGCGCATGCTCATCACCTCGCGGTCCATGCAGATCGACTCCATGGCGCGATGCGCGTGGAAGAGTATGGTGCCGCCGGGTGTTTCGTAGATGCCGCGGTCCTTCATGCCGGTGTAGCGCGTCTCGACGATATCTATGCGCCCCACGCCGTGTTTGCCGCCCAGGCGGTTGAGTTCGCGCATCAGCGCCGCCGGGCCTAGGGTTTTGCCGTTGACGCTCTGCGGTATGCCTTTTTCAAAGCCGATAACGAGGTACTCGGGCTGGTCGGGGGTCTGCTCGACCGGGGTGGTAAGCACGTGGGTCTCCAGCGGTGCCTCCTGCCAGGGGTCCTCGAGCACGCCGCCCTCGAAGCTGATATGCAGCAGGTTGCGGTCCATTGAATAGGGCTTGGCCGCTGAGACGGTGATTGGGATTTGGCGTTCCTTGCAGTAATTGATGAGGTCGGTTCTGGATTTGAAGGTCCAGTCTTTGCTGCGCCAGGGCGCGATGATCTTGATGTCCGGATTCAGGGCGTAGGCGGTCAACTCGAAGCGCACCTGGTCATTGCCTTTGCCGGTGGCGCCGTGACAGATGTACTCGGCTCCCTCGGCCTTGGCGATCTCGACCAGCCTTTTGGCGATCAGCGGACGAGCTATGGAGGTCCCCAGCAGGTACATGTTTTCATAGATGGCGTTGGCCTGGAACATGGGGAAGATGAAGTCCCGGGCGAACTCCTCGCTAAGGTCTTCGATGTAGGATTTCACTGCACCGGTAGCATAGGCCTTCTCATGCAGCCCCTCGAGTTCCTCTTCCTGGCCTATGTCGGCACAGAAGGTAATCACCTCGGCATTATATTTTTCGCGCAGCCAGGTAAGGATGCAGGAAGTATCCAGGCCGCCGGAGTATGCCAATACGATCTTCATTAGTTCACCTCTGAATTTATAGTTAAGCTCAGGAAAAATGCGAAAACAATAATATAAGCCATTTCCTGCGGAAAAGGCAAGCGGGCGTAAAAGTCGGGCGCGTCTAAAAAGTCAATTGGACACGGAATCACAGTCAATGCCAAAAAGCCGTCTGGCATTTTCGTTAGTGATGCGGGCTATCTCTGACAGCGGCAATCCTTTCAGCTCGGCCATCTTTTCGGCGATTTTCGGCAGATATGCCGAGCAATTGCTTTTGCCGCGATAGGGCACTGGAGCCAGATAGGGCGAATCGGTCTCCAGCAGCAGTTTTTCCAGGGGCACTGCTTGCAGTGCCTGGCGTATATTGTCGGCTTTTTTGAAGGTCAGCATGCCGTTAAACGATATGTATGCGTCCAGTTCCAGCCATTTTTCGGCTTCAGGGACAGTACCGGTGAAGCTATGCAGGACGAAGCGCAGTCCGGAGCGCCACTGTTCTTTGACGATGGCATAGCAGTCATCGAAGGCCTCGCGGCAATGCACAACGAGGGCCTTTTGTTTGTCTTGCGCCAATTGCACGAAGGCGCTGAAGGCCAGCCGCTGCGCATCCGGCGCGCTGTGATTATAGTGATAGTCTAGCCCTGCCTCGCCGACGGCGAGCACCTTGGGTCTCTGCAGAAAGGCAGCGTATTGCTCCAGGTGCGAGGCCTCGAACTGCTGCGCCTCATGCGGATGCAGGCCGACGGCGGCATACACGCCTTCTTCAGCGGCAGCCAGGGAGCAAACAAATTCGGCGTTCTGCAAAGAAGTGCCGGCCAGTAAAAAGGAGCTTACGCCCTGTTCTCGGGCCTGGGCGAAAAACCCGGCGCAGTCAGCGTCGGGCGACAAATGCATATGGGTGTCAAAAAACATGGATATAACTTACTCTGCCTTAATGCCGTTTGTGGCGCCCCTACAGGGCGCCGGATTCGGGGGGGGCTTTTACCCAGGGTGGCGCTCGGCTCCTACGGAGCCTCGCTTACCCTGGGCTTTAT
>JAAZIY010000424.1 GCA_012800625.1 Lentisphaerota bacterium | reverse complement strand
GGGCTGGGCGGGTTATCGGCATATTTGCCTTCGCGTTTCACCGGGTCGTTGAAAGCCCAGTGTTTCACATCGCCCTGTCCGCCCTGCATGACTTTGCATTTGAACTGGTCAAAGGTCTTGCTGTAGGCAGCCAGGTTGTCGCCGGCGGGGAAGTGCATGTTTTCCTCTGGCATGCGCAGTTCCGGGCACATCAGGTCGAAGCACATCTGCTTCACGCATTTTGAGAATGAGAGGGGGTGGTCTGTGGTCACTGCCACGCCGTTTTCCACCCATTCGTCCATGCCCCAGAACTGTGCTCCGAGCTTGCCCAGGTTCAGCCCCAGGCTATTGACCAGGCGTGCCACCAGGGGCAGCTGTTCGGTGGGTCCTATGGGTCCGCAGATACCGCAGGGATTGTCCGGGCTTGACTGGCGCCAGGCGTCAATGTACTCCAGGGCCTCGGCCAGATAGAAGTCTTCGAGGGTGTCATAGATGACCACCTTGAAGCCGGGGCGGCTAAGCTGTTCCAAGTCTTTAATGGTCAGCTTGGCGGCGTCCGCCACCAAGTCCTTGCTGATTGTGGTGTAATCCCACCATCCCGGCGCAACAACACTTTCTTTACGCATCTGCTGTCTTCCTTTTTTGCTGGTGAATAGAAAAAGACTGTATTATGAAGGGACAGTCGAGTAGTGTTATTAGTTTAACCGATATTGCGCAGCTTGCAAACCGTAGAAGCGACAATGTGAGGCTTTTGTCTGGCGCCGGCCATGAGAAGAGTTTTGGGGACCAGCTTTAGCCCATACCAAGCCAAGGAAAAGTTTAGTCCTCAGAAAATCATGCCCAGCATCAGTGCCAGCGCGCAGAGCAGCTCTCCGAGGTATAGCGCGCTGCCCAGGTCCTCTGGTTGCCAGGGCGAATTTTTTATCTGTCTGGCCAGCAGCCAGACCAGGACACAGGTCAAAAGCCCGAAGGCCAAACAACGGCTGCCGACTGCGCAAAAGCCGCCAAACAGCAGAACCAGCAGGCTGAGAGCCACGCAGAAGAGCCAGCCGCGCTGGCGCTGAATTTCAGTGCCGCGACCATATAGCTCGTAGCCAAAAGCGCCGGAAAGCAAAGAAAGCGGCAAAAGTAAAAACCAGGCGCCGTTGACCAGGATGAGAAAATAAAAAAACGGTCGCAGTAAAAATGCCCAATGGCGCAGCGCATCGAGGAAATATGAGTCCAGCCGCTTAGGCTGCGGCATTTTCATCAGGGGCACAAATTGCTCCAGGAGCTTGAAGCTATCGCTGCGGTCGCGCCAGTTAAGCAAATAAGCCCGGCAAATACTAAGGCCAAGCGTGGCCAGCAAAGCCCCCAGAGCCGGGTTTTTCACCAGCTTCAGGACCAGGGCGGCCAGTAGGCTGAATAGCAGGCCTAAAAGCAGGCGGGACAGAAAAAAGAGTGCAGCGCCCAACTCGGCGAAGGCGGCATGTGCAAATGTGTGCCGCGAAAAAAAAGAAATCTCTTTGACTCGAGCCAAGAAGTCTTTCATATCTCACCTTTTACTTAGACCGCGTACAAAAAGCTCTTGAACCACTAAGACACACGAAGACACACGAAGCATATTAGCCCTCGCCGGTTTTTTTCACTGTCGGACTGTTGTAGTTGCCCAGCGGGTAGGGCAGCTCCTCGGCTCCCAGCTTGGCCATGGAAAGCAGCATCTTGCTGAACAGATGTATTTCCCAGGGGTCCCAATTGACCAGGGCGAAGGCAAAAAGCTGGCTTATTATGCTAGTCAACACGGCTTTGGAATCACAGATATGGTAGAGTTCGTCCTTCAGCTTCCTATGCAGCTTCCAGTCCTCGCTGGGGTCTATCATACTGAGGTTCTGGTCCAGCAAGCAGTAGCGTCCCTGGTGCAGAACTATATGGCTGTGCCAGCCGCGAAAAGAGCCTATGTGCTGTGCAATAATGCAGAGCAAGGCTGATGAGCCTACCCTGCTCTCAAGCACGTCGCCCAGCAGATGATTGCCTACGTCAAACCAATTGTCGCCGGGAACGCAGAATTTGTGTTCGCGCATAAACCTGGCCAGGCTATTGCTGCCGCCTCTGGAGCTGCTGAATTCATGAATGAGCGCTTTGCTCATCGATTCGAGATAACTGAACGAGCTCTGCTGGTCGTAAAGATGGTCCAACAGCAGCATGGCGCGCCAAAGCCCAATGCGGCCTTTGAGGGCGGAGCGCAAAAACTGCCCCATATACTCCCGGCGCCGGGCTATGCTGCTGAGCTGATGCACACGGCGGCGAAGCATAGGCTCAGAACTGTCCTGGGCGCTGCGTATCTGAGCCTCAAAGTCGGGCAGCTGCAATATCTGTTCCATGGCCAGAGAGGCAACGCTCTCATTGCTGTCCTGCAACAATGAAAAAAGCGCGCTGCTGCTGCCCAGGCTGATTTTGTTTTTAAGGATGCTCATGGATGCTTTTGCGGTAATGTTGTTTTCGAGCAAGAACTTGCTTAATATAATCTCTAGTGCCAGGAAAACTAATTTGTTCCAAGTCTAATTCAAGCTCGGGGCTTTCAGGGCGCCACAGCTTACTCACTCGGCTATGGCCGGCATTGTAGGCGGCGATCTGCAGAATTTCAGCCGACTTGTAGTCGCTCCACTGACTTAGTGTCCAGGAAAGATACCAGGTTCCGATCTCGATATTAAGCTCGGGCTGGAAAAGCTCGGCCCGTTTGGGCATTTTTTGTTTTTGCAGCCTGCTCCAGTCTTCGACGGCGGCCAGGGTTATCTGCATGAGTCCGATCTCGCCGTGACTGCCCAGCGCGCCGGGCAGCCAGCGGCTTTCTTTCCAGATAATGGCCTTCACCAGTGCGGGGTCCACTTGATGCCTGGCGGCGGCTTCCTCGGCGAAACCGGCAAACAGCTTTTCGCGCTGTTCCAGGTCGTCAAAAACCCAGCTTTGATAAAAACGCCAGAGCAAAAAGCTGGCAAGCATCAGAAACAGCATTAGGAACAGCAGGGTTTTGCCGCCTTGTCTTTTCGCCATGTCAACTCCAGTTTGCGCCAGACCCCGTCCAAAAAGCTAATTGGACAGCAAGACACACGAAGGCACACAAGAATTTCTTGCCCGCCCTCATACTCCGGTGCTGCCCAGCCCGCCGCTGCCTCGCGCGGTCTCTCCCAGCTTGGCTTCCTCGACAAAGTCGATCTCGGGCAGCTTTTGGAAGACTATCTGGGCGATGCGGTCTCCCCTGGAGATTTTGTAGTCGGCTCTGCCGTGATTGATAAGGATGACTTGCACCTCGCCCCTGTAGCTGGCGTCTATGGTGCCCGGAGTGTTAAGCACCGTGATCCCCAGCTTTGCGGCCAGCCCGCTGCGCGGTCTCACCTGCGCCTCGACATGATTGGGCATTTCCAGGAAAAGCCCGCTGGGCACCGCCACGAATGCGCCCGCCTTGAGCAGCAGGTCTTGGCGCGACTTGAGGTCGAATCCGGAGTCGCCCTGATGCTGTTTATGCGGGCGCAGATCGGCGCAGCCCTCTGCCATTTTGAAGTTGACTCTGAGAACGTTCATCTTTACCTCTCTGGCGCACTGGCCTATCTTTTCAGTTGTTTATACAGTTCGTAGAAGCGGTCTTCAAAGTCCTCGAAGATACCATGATCTCGCAGTTTTGCCGCCAGGCTGCGGGCTTTGTCCAGGCTGTCGCAATTTTCGAAGTCCAGGTTGATCTCGTTTCTCAGTCCCTGTGGCACACTGGCGCTCATGTCCAGCAGTCCTCTGCGCCCCATTTCTCTGGCATTATGCGGCGCAGAGCGTTTCACCAGTTCGGTGATAAAATGCAGCAGCGACACTTCCCAGGTGTCATCGACGGCGACGAGCACGCCTTTAACTTCGCTGATCTTGTCCTGCGCCTCCTTGGCTGCCTGGTCAGCGATTTCCATAAGCTGGCCGCCTACAGTTTCCTCGCTGTACTCTTGTTTTTCAAAAACCAGGCCATATTCGATGAACCTGGCGCTGTCCTTGGAGCTGAGCACCTCGCTGAAGTACTTGCGGGCATCCTCGCCAAAATTCGAGATGGCTTGTTTCAGAAAGTACTGCGGCGTGATGATCCTGGGACGGGCGGCGCTGACCTTGCCGTGGCGTAGGCGCACCTGGTCCGGCCGGTCCATGAGTTCGGAGAGCACCAGGTAGTTGACGCTGGTCTGTCCAAAAGTCTCCAATAGACGCGGCGGCATATATACGATTTTGGTTGATTTGGCTGCGAACCACAACTCTTCATGGGTGGGCATAGATTCCTCGTCAGTCAAATTGATCCTTGTTTGTCGCTGTATTACAGAATATAAACCCTGCGCTGGGAAATGCGCCGGCAAGCCCCCCTCAGTCAGAGGGCACCAGGCCTTTTTGGTACATTCTTTTGGCCAAGTAAATGCAGGGTGTATCTAGCAGCGCGGTAAGCGCCTTCAAAGCATAAGTGGTCCAGACTATGGAAATGAAGACCTCCCAGGCAAAGACGCCGTAGAAGGCGATGCTGGTGAAGACCAGGGTGTCGATCAATTGCGCGCTCAGCGTAGAAAAGTTGTTTCTAAGCCAGAGCCAGCGGGTTCCGGGATGCCTCCGCATCCAGAAGTGGTAGCTGGCCACATCGTAAAACTGGCTGAGCAGGTAAGCGCAAAGCGAGGCGCAAAGCACCCTGGGCATAAAGCTGAAAATCTGGCGCAGGCTGTCTTGGATGAAATCACTGTCGTCCGGCTTGAAGGCCAGCGCCAGTGACATGATCGCGATGCACAAGAGCATGCTCAAAAAACCTACCCATACCGCTCGGTTAGCAGCGCGTCGGCCATGATTCTCAGACAATATGTCGGTGGCCAAAAAAAGACTGGCGTAGGCCACATTGCCCAAAGTGGCGGTGAAACCGAAAAGCTGGACGATCTTCAACACCTGGATGTTGGCCAAAATGGTGGCGATCGGAATCCAGATATAAACCCCCGTCTTGCCCAAAAAACGATAAAGCATGATCAGGGCGGCAAAATCTAGAACCAGCATGCAAAACCAAAGGATTTCATTCATAATAAGCCCTGTATGTGCCTTCGTGTGCCTTCGTGTCCCTTCGTGTCCCTTCGTGTCCAACACCCGGAACGGTCTTTTGCTCC
>JAAZIY010000423.1 GCA_012800625.1 Lentisphaerota bacterium | reverse complement strand
TAAGAGCGCAAGCTAAAGCTTGAACTACGAACATACGCCAGCTGAAGCCGGCGGAGAACAACGCCAGCTGAAGCTGGCTAAGAGCGCAAGCTAAAGCTTGAACTACGAACATACGCCAGCTGAAGCTGGCTAAGAGCGCAAGCTAAAGCTTGTACTACGAACATACGCCGGCTGAAGCCGGCGGAGAACAACAATTTTCAGACTTAAGTTAGCGCCAATAGGCTTCCAGCCGGCACCCCGGGGTGTGAAGCCTGGGGCGTCGGGGGAATCGGACGAATCGGACGTAAAAGCTCCCTGAATCCGGCGTCTTTCAGGCTTCCGTCTGCGCACGCGTGTACGGGCATGCCATGCTGCACATTTCAGCGGAGCAGGGCCTAATTCTGACGATCGGGTCGCGCTGCTCCATGGCTGCCGCCAGGTTCTCGGCAGTGACTTTTTCGGGCAGGGGCACATTGGTTGTGGAGCCGGTGTACTGATTGCCCTCTGAGCCTAGCAGTCCGTAGCGCAAAGCCCAGTCGCAGCGATTCTGCTCGGTGTAGTGGAATGGCAGCGAGTTGCCCTCGACTTGCAGGTTGGCTTCGCCTATGTGCGCCTTGGCATTGCAGCTTTGCAGGCAGCGTTTGCAACCTTCGCAGAGGCTGCGCAGCGCCTGCAAGTCCGCCAGTTCGTCCTGGCGCAGTTCGGCATCGGTGACGATGGCGATGAAACGTGCGTTGGTGTTGAACCTGGCGGTATTGACGAAGCCGCCTTGGGTCAGGGTTCCCAGTCCGGCGCAGACTGCGCTGATGCGGTTGGAGAACATATTTGGCACCGTGCCGCGCGGGTTGGACAGGTTTGCGCCGCTGTTTTCCAGGTCTGCCAGGATGACGTTTTTGTATCCCCAGGCCTGCAGTCGTCTAGCCAGGGCGATGGCGCTGCGCTCCAGGAAGCGATAGCTTTCATACTGTGCAAAAGCATAAGGTCCTATGGCTTCAGCCGGGCGTCTCCCCATGCATTCGCTGCTTTCAGCCGGTGTGCGCTTTCCTAGCACAATGACGCTCTTGGCGCCGCTGAGATGCTCTTCCGGCTTGTGCAGGTTTCGCACTGTCTCGTCGATCCCGACACAAGAACTTAGCCAACGTACGCCCATCTCCTTCACATTGAACACCCGTTGCCCGTCCAATTGCGCCTTGACGCTGTCCAGCGCCTTGGAGAGGCGCTGCACGGAGCTGATCCCGACCAGGTCGGCCCCCTGCTCGATGGCGACGCGTTTGATGGTATCAGTCAGGCCCAGGCGTTTGCTTGGCGTCACGAAGTCCGCTATTCTGTCTGTCTGCTCAAGTTGGGCGCTGGTGAGGGCGAATCCCAGCCTTTGGTTAGGCGGGATTTCGGCAAACAGGTCTTGAGCGGCCTGGTTCATGCGTTCGAAACATGACTTCATGGGTTCGAGCTTGGCACTGTCCATGAAGTAAGGCGCTCCGCTGTAGCCCAGCTTCTCCAGTTCTGAGGCATAGTAAAACACGGCTTCATTCATGTTGTAGACCAGGCCGTAGCCAAGTTCCATCAGTTTGGCGTCGGCGAGTTCGGACTGGTTGAGCGGGGTTTCCGCCAGCACCCAGACCACTGACTTGGCGTCGGGCAGCATGGCTTTGATCTCGCCGTACTTCGCCTGCAAGTCGTCTATATCCTGGATAAGCACGCGCTGGGCGCCCTCCGCAAAGGCATGGCTCAGCAGTCGCTGCTGCACGCCGCGGTCCGGGTCGGGGCGGTTGGGGACGACGTTTTTCTTGCGTATGGGGGCGCTGGAGTAACTTTTGTTCCAGCTGCGCTTGTCCCTGGGCAGGCAGAATTTCAGGCAGCAGCCCATGGTGCCGCCGCGCAGGCCGGCCTCCCTGATACGCTTTAAGGTGGCCTCTTCGTCCACCTTGGCAGGAATCTCGGCCTCGCCGTCCAGGCCGAAGTGTTCCGACCAGGCGCAGCGCCAGAGGTTTTTGTTGGCGAATGAGTAGGTCTTGTCCTCGATTTTCAGGCTCACCTTGCCGTCCACCTCGTGGGTAAAAGCCTTGGTGAGGCAGTGGCTGATGCATTGTCCGCAGTTGTCGCAAAGCGTATTGCCGGGCAATAGCGGGTCGGCAAGAAGCGGCGCATCGCTGACGATGGAGACGAAGCGGTTACGCGCGCCATACTCCGGAGTCATGGCCAGGCCGTGGTAGCCCATTTCCGCCAGGCCGGCGCAGACCGAGGCGTAGATATGCGACATGTCAGGGGCGAACATGGAGTCAAGCTCTTTGTATTTGCGATAGCGCCAGATATTGCTGGCGGTGATCGGTATGGCGCGATAACCGTGATCCTCAAAAAAACAGCCCATGCGATAGGAGATGTAATCAAGCTTGCAGTTCATGTAGTACTGATAAGAATAGCTGCCCTGCTCATGCGGCGAGCTCTCCCCGCCAATCTCGATCATGGCGTCAGTGTGCGGCGATGTGATTCAGAGGCTGGCCGTCCAGTACGGCATTCGTTGCAGCAGGATTGCCGTGCAGGTCTCCGAGCTGGCGAAACATTCCGACCTGACTGCCCTGGTCAAGCAGCTTCTGAGCCTGTCGCCAAGCCCGGATGCGGTATGGGCGCAAAACGACTGGCTGGCATTGTTATTGAAACAAAAGCTGGAGCAAATGGGTTTTCGCATTCCCCGGGATTTTTCCTTGATTGGCTATGACGACCGGGGTGAAAAAGAGGGATTGAGCACAATTACGCATTCGCGTCGGGAAATCGGCGCGGCCGCAGTGGACATAGTTTCCCGTTTATTTGAAAACGGCGCGCATGGCAAAGCCATGCATTTGCAGGTGCCCAGTTTTTATCTGTCGCGCGAATCGGTAAAAACCGTCAACCTGCCGCGTTCCGGCTAGTGATCCTTACAGTTTGCCTTAAGAACCCAAAAAAGCTGGCCTGACCGGATTTTGGACACTAAGTCAGACCCTGTCCAAAAAGGGGAGGCATAGTAGCGCCTCTACGAGGCGCCGGTTTTGATGGCTGCCTGCACCCCAGGCTAAAGCCTGGGGTTAAGCATGGTTATGCGCCTACGGCGCAAATAGATACGCCATTTTATAGTAAACTGTGCTAAGAGACCAAACGGCTCGTTTCAACGGCACAATTCATCAGAAGATTC